>NZ_JBHLWK010000009.1:0-250920 GCF_042432915.1 Novosphingobium soli | reverse complement strand
TCCCCCTTACGATTCACTCAAACAAGATCACGCTCTAGCAGGCGCATTTCGCCTTGTTGCGCGGTGGTGCGGTGCGGCGGAACTCGGCCGGAGTCAGGAAGCTGTCCCGATCGCGGTCGGCCTCGCCGAATTTCTCCGAGGTGGCGACAGCCCATTCCTCGAAGGTCAGCAGGTTGTTGCCGTCCTTGTCCAGCTTGCGGAACCCGTCAGAGCGGGTGGAAAGCATCTCGTCACGCGAGACACGGCCATCGCGATCACGATCGTAGCGGCCGAAACGGCGCTGCTCGCGGGTGAGTTCGGTCGCCTCGGGCGGCTCAGGCCCCGTGAGCTCACCCACGTCCGCGCTGGGAAGCGGAGCGGGCGATCCCGGAACTGGCGCGAGTGTGGGAGGCGGCGCGCCGGCCTCCACTTCCGCGCGGCCTTGCAGCCAGAACAGGCCGATGCCCATCATGGCCAGCACCGCCAGCCCCCCGAGCAGGAAGCGATTCATCCCCGTTTGTCCCTCACCGATCCTTGCGGATTATGTCAGTGGCGACCGCGAGAGGAAATTACATGGCTGCAATCAGAAGCCGAGCAGCCCGACACGCATGGCCATGAACAAGGCGGCCGGAGACGTGGCGCCCGTCTCCCCCCCCTTGTCTAGCCGCCGCCCGGCCAGCGCATGCAGCACCGGCAAGGTGCGCAAGGGACGCGACACCCTGACGCTCGGGCCGCCGCGAGCCTCAAGGCTCATTCGTCTTGCGGTCTCGCGCTCGCTCTCGTGACCAAGCCGCATCGCCAGGTCGTTCAGCGCCCACGACCGCGCCAGTGTCCGAACCGCCTCGCTCTCCCCACCACGACCGAGCGCCTGCGCGAGCGCGATGAAGGCATCGGCCCGGCCCTGCGCCATGGCCTCCAGTGCGTCGGACGCCAGCGGGGCCGGTCCCGTCATCCGTTCCCATCCGTCCACGAGGGCGACAAGGCCGCCATGGCCGCCGCCCCAGGTGCGCAGGAGGGCAAGCAGCGGCTCTCCGCTGGGCCATTGTTCCGACGACTGGCCGAGCGACTCGCGCCACCAGGCCAGCCGCAACTGCGCCATCATCGGCTCACGCGAATGGCGCAGCAAATGCGCCAGGCGCGCGTCCAGCGCCAGCAGCGCCAGCGTCTGGCGGCGGGCGGCGCGCGGCGCGTAGGCCAGGGCCAGCCGGGAGACCGTGGGCAGCGACTGCACCAGGATGTCCTCGTCCGACGGCGGCATGGCGGGTTGGGAGGGTGTGGTCACGCGAGATCCCTAGAAGGAGAGCGGACCCGAAGGCAACCGCCCTACCGGCGCCGTGCCGGGGGGCGGGGCGCAGACGGCAGGTCGCCGTCCGCGCCCGTGGGTCAGCGGTACGTCACCTTCTTGACCGCCGCCACGATCCGGCCGGCGTCGATCAGCGCCGCCTTCTCGAGATTCGCTGCGTACGGCAGCGGCACGTCCTCGTTGCACACGCGGACCACCGGCGCGTCGAGGTTGTCGAAGCCTTCCTCCATGCAGATCGCCGAAATTTCCGAAGCGATCGAGCAGACCGGGAAGCCTTCTTCCGCAACGACCAGGCGGTTGGTCTTGGCAAGGCTCGCCAGCACCGTCTCCTTGTCGAGGGGGCGCAGCGTGCGCAGGTCGATGACCTCGGCGTCGATGCCCTCGGCCGCCAGCGTCTCGGCGGCTTCGAGTGCCAGACCCACGCCGATCGAGTACGACACGATGGTCACGTCCTTGCCTTCGCGCATGACGCGGGCCTTGCCGATCGGCAGAACATGGTCGTCGAGTTCGGGCAGCTCGAAGGTGCGGCCGTAGACCAGCTCGTTCTCCAGGAAGACCACCGGGTCTTCGCTGCGGATCGCCGCCTTCAGCAGGCCCTTCGCGTCCGAGGCGTCATAGGGCGCGATCACGACCAGGCCAGGCACGTTGGCATACCAGGGGCCATAGTTCTGCGAATGCTGAGCACCCACGCGCGAGGCCGCGCCGTTCGGACCGCGGAACACGATCGGGCACCGCATCTGGCCGCCAGACATGTAGTTGGTCTTCGCGGCCGAATTGATGATGTGGTCGATCGCCTGCATGGCGAAGTTGAACGTCATGAACTCGATGATCGGGCGAAGGCCGCCCATCGCCGCGCCCGTGCCGATGCCGGCAAAGCCGTACTCGGTGATCGGCGTGTCGATGACGCGCGTCGGCCCGAACTCCTCGAGCAGACCCTGGGTCACCTTGTAGGCGCCCTGGTACTCGGCCACTTCCTCGCCCATCACGAAGACACGGCTGTCGCGGCGCATTTCCTCCGCCATCGCGTCGCGCAGCGCCTCGCGCACGGTCGAGGTCTTCATGTTGGTGCCGCGCGGGAGCTCGGGATCGCGGGCCGTCTTGATCTCGCTGTGGAGGTTGGCGGTCCCACTCTCCGCCGGCTTCTTGTCGTCGGCCGGCTTCTCGCCCGACTCCGGTTGTGCCTGCGAAGCGGCATCGGCCGGCGCGGCGTTCGCCTGCGGGGCCTGGACGGCGGAGGCGTCCTCGCCCTCGCCCGCCAGCATCGCGATGACCGTGCCGACCTTCACGCCCTCGGTGCCTTCCGGCACCAGGATCTTGCCGACGGTGCCTTCGTCGATGGATTCGAACTCCATCGTCGCCTTGTCGGTCTCGATCTCGGCGAGGATGTCGCCCGAGGAGACCTCGTCACCTTCCTTGACCAGCCAGCGGGCCAGCTTGCCTTCTTCCATGGTGGGCGAGAGGGCGGGCATCTTCAGTTCGATCGCCATCTCAGTAGCTCTCCACCAGGACGTCGGTATACAGTTCGGCAGGAGCCGGTTCGGGCGAGTTCTCGGCAAAGTCCGCCGACTGGGCGACCTGCGCGCGCACGCGCTTATCGATCTCCTTGAGGCTGTCCTCGGTCACGCCCATCTCGATCAGTTCGGCCTTGGCATGCTCGATGGGGTCGCGCTTGTCGCGCACGCCCTGGACTTCCTCGCGGCTCCGGTACTTGGCCGGGTCGGACATCGAGTGGCCGCGATAGCGGTAGGTGTTGAGCTCCATGAGCACGGGGCCGTTGCCGCCGCGCACGTGCTCCAGCGCGATCTCGGCCGCCTTGCGGACTTCGAGCAGGTCCATGCCGTCGACCTGCATGCCAGGGATGCGGAACGCGGTGCCGCGGCGGTGGAAGTGCGTCTCGGCCGAGGAACGGCTGACGGCGGTGCCCATCGCGTACTGGTTGTTCTCGATCACGAAGATGATCGGCAGCTTCCACAGCGAGGCCATGTTGAAGCTCTCGTAGACCTGGCCCTGGTTGGCCGCGCCGTCCCCGAAGTAGGCCATCGCGACGCCGCCGTCCTCGCGGTACTTGTGCGCGAAGGCGAGACCTGCACCCAGCGACACCTGCGCGCCGACGATACCGTGGCCGCCGTAGAAGCGATGCTCCACGGAGAACATGTGCATCGAGCCGCCCTTGCCCTTCGAGATGCCCGCCTCACGGCCCGTCAGCTCGGCCATGATCACCTTCGGGTCTATGCCGTAGGCAAGCATGTGGCCATGGTCGCGGTATCCGGTGATGACCGAATCCTTGGTCCCGTCGAGCGCCGACTGCAGGCCAACCGCGACGGCCTCCTGGCCGATGTAGAGGTGGCAGAAGCCGCCAATCAGGCCCAGGCCGTACAACTGGCCCGCCTTCTCCTCGAAGCGACGGATGAGCAGCATCTGCTCGTAGAGGCGCAGCAGTTCCTCCTTGCTCGCCGTGTAGCGGCGATCGGCGTCGAGCGCCTGCTGGAGGCTGCGGAGGGCGAAGTCGGCGTCGTCCGTGTTCACGGCGACGGCATTGTCGCTGGCCGGGGCATCAGTCTTGGCTTTGGGCAACGGGGGCTCCCCATCGTTGGTGCGATCGTTTCGCGGGCGGTATAGGAAGGACGCGCGCAAAGCGGAAGCGCCCATTCCGCGAAATTCCCGTGCCGGAAACAAAAATTATTGCAGGCGGTAGTGCGCCGCCTGCATTTAAGCTGAAAGCCGCAGCCTCAGCGCAGCTGCATCACCATCTCGTCGGAACGCGCAACGTTGAGATTGCTGCGCACCAGCTCACCGGCGAGATCCGGGTCCATCTTCCGGGGATCGAGAAGCGCGACCCTGTTCTTCAGGCGTTCACGCTCGGCCTTCAAAGCGACGAGGCTGTGCTGCCGCTGCTCCAGGACCCGCTGGTTTTCACCCCAGGCGAGCAGGCCGCTCGGCCCGGCGACGCACCAGAATGCCATCAGCACCAGGAGCGCCATGGCCAAGCCCTGGACGAGACGCTCTCTTGCTAGGTTGTTGTCCTGTCGCACGGTCCGCATAGGCTCATAGAATGACACGTGATTCGTACTTTCAAGCCTAACGGCTAACCGAAACCCGTCATTTGCGACAGGCTGAGGCGCTCTCCCGAGCACCGGAGCCGCGCGATTGGTGTTGATAAGTTTCGGCGATAGTCAAGTGTTAACCAATGCACAATTCGCGATGCGCTGCAAACTTCATCACGGTTTCGATCCGGATCGCCCTCTGCTAGGCGCGCGGGAATGTTGACCCTTCGTGACATCACCGTACGCCTCGGCGGACGCACCATCCTCGACGGCGCGAGCGCGACGCTGCCGCAGAACGGCAAGATCGGCCTCATCGGTCGCAACGGGGCCGGCAAGTCCACCCTCGTCAAGACGATCATCGGCGAACTGGAACCGGACGGCGGCTCGGTGGAGATGCCGCGGCGCGCGCGGCTCGGCTACATCGCGCAGGAAGCGCCGAGCGGCACCCGCACGCCCTTCGAGGCGGTGCTGGAGGGTGACACCGAGCGCACTGCGCTCCTTGCCGAGGCCGAGACCTGTACCGATCTGGATCGCCTGGGAGACGTCCACGAGCGGCTGATCGCGATCGATGCCTACACCGCCCCCGCACGCGCCGCCCGCATCCTCGTCGGCCTGGGGTTCGACGAGGAGATGCAGGGCCGGCCGCTGGACAGCTTCTCGGGCGGCTGGAAGATGCGCGTGGCGTTGGCCGCCCTCTTGTTCTCCGAACCCGACGTGCTGCTGCTCGACGAGCCTTCCAACCACCTCGACCTTGAAGCGACGCTGTGGTTGGAGAACTTCCTCAAGAGCTATCCGCGCACCCTGCTGGTCATCAGCCACGAGCGCGACCTGCTCAACACCGTGGTGGACCATATCCTTCATCTCCAGGCCGGTCGCCTGACGCTCTACCCGGGCGACTACGACAGCTTCGAGCGCCTGCGGGCCGAACGTGCGGCCCAGGCCGCCGCGGCACGCGCCAACCAGGAGGCACAGCGCAAGAAGCTACAGGACTACGTCGCGCGCAACTCGGCCCGCGCATCCACCGCGAAGCAGGCGCAGTCCCGCGCCAAGATGCTCGCAAAGATGCAGCCGATCGCCGCGATGGCAGAGGATCCCTCGCTCAGCTTCGACTTCCCGAGCCCGAACGAGCTGCGCCCGCCGCTGGTCACGATGGACCTCGCAGCGGTCGGTTACGAAGCCGACAAGCCGATCCTGCGTCGCCTCAACCTGCGGATCGACCCGGAGGACCGGATCGCCCTGCTCGGCCGCAACGGCAACGGCAAGACCACCCTCGCCCGGCTGCTGGCGCGGCAGCTGCAGCCGATGGAGGGATCGCTCACCTTTTCGCCCAAGATCCGCATCGGTTACTTCACGCAATACCAGGTGGAGGAACTGCCCGCCAACTCGACGCCGCTCGAGCTGATGACGCGTGCAATGGCCGACAAGCCGCCGCTGGCGGTGCGCGGCCAATTGGGCCGCTTCGGCTTTTCCGGCAATCGCGCGACGGCGGAGACGCGCACGCTTTCGGGCGGCGAGCGCGCGCGGCTGGCGCTGGCGCTGGTCACGCGCGATGCGCCCCACATGCTCATCCTCGACGAGCCGACCAACCACCTCGACGTCGATGCGCGCGAGGCGCTGGTGCAGGCGCTCAACGCGTTCGAAGGCGCCGTGATCCTCGTCAGCCACGATCGTCACATGGTCGAGCTTGCGGCCGATCGCCTGGTCCTGGTCGATGGAGGAACCGCGGAGAACTACGACGGTTCGATGGACGACTACATCGACTTCGTGCTGGGGCGAAACCAGCCCAAGGCCGAGGTCGGCGGCGGCAAGCCGGCCGAGCCGGCGAAAAAGCCCGCGGGCCTCTCGCGCGACGAACTGAAGGCGCTGCGCAAGAAGGTGACCGAGGCCGAGACGCGGATGAAGCGACAGCAGGCGCAGCTGGCCGCGCTCGACGCGGCATTGGCCGACCCGGCGCGCGCGACCGGCGAGTTCAAGGGCCTCGCGATCGGCGAGCTCGGCCGTCGCCACGCCGCCGCCACCGCCGCGCTGGAGGAAGCCGAAACGATCTGGCTCGAAGCAAGCGAGGCGCACGACACCGTCATGGGCAAGGTCGCATGAGCGTCGCCTTTCGCCGCGACGGCGACGAGGAGCACCTCGAGCCCAAGTTCGAAGTGCCGATCCCGCCCGGCCCCAATCTCGTGACCGCGACCGGCCTGAAAATGATCCACCAGCGCATCGCCACGCTGGAGGCGCAGCTCGCCGCGGCATCGGACGAACCTGCGATCGCCGCCGCCAAGCGCGACTTGCGCTATTGGCGGGCGCGGCTCGCCACCGCAGAGCTGCAACCCCTGCCCGCTGGGAGCGATGTCCAGTTCGGCAGCCGCGTGCGCTTCACGATGGATGGACGCACGCGCGAGATCACGATCGTCGGCCACGACGAGGCGGATCCCGGCCGGGGCTTTCTTGCGTTCACCGCCCCGCTCGCGCGCGCCTTGCTGGGCGCAGCGCCGGGGAATCTCGTGGAATTCAACGGCCGCGAGGATGCGATCGAGGTACGCGAAGTGTCCGGCTGCTGCTAGGCACCGACCGCCGCCCCGGCCCGTGGCGGGGCGGCAAACGGATCAGAACTTCCGCGGCTTCTTGTGGAACGGCTTGCCACCGCCGGCGCGGTCCTGCCGCGGCCCCGTCGGTCGCGGGCGATAAGGCTGGGCTTCGCGTCCCTCGCCCTCGAAGCGGGGGCCGTTGCCGTGCGGACGGCGACCGCGACCCTGCGGACCCTCGCGATCGCGGCTTCGGTGCCGCGCCGCGTCGCGGGGCGTATCGGGCGCGCGCTCGATCTGGATGGTCGCCTCGTACTCGCCGTCCGGACGCGCGGTACGCTCGACCGCGCGCGCGAACTGCTCGGCCTGTGCGGCGGGAATCTGGAAGTAGGTCTGGTCGGCGTTGATGCGGATCTGGCCCACGGCGTCGCGCGTCACGTGGCCGCGGCGGCAGAGCACCGGCAGGATCCAGCGCGCTTCGGCCCGCTGGTCGCGGCCCACGTCCATGCGGAACCAGACCACGTCCTCAAACCCCGGGCGTTCGCGTCGCTGGCGGGCCTCGGGCGAGTTGCCGAGAAGCTCCTCGGGCTGCGGCATGGCGGCGCGGTGCGCGCGCACGAGCGCGGCGGCCACGTCCTCGGCACTGAGAGTCTCCAGCAGGACCCGCGCCAATTCGCGATCGTCGTCTTCCACCTCGACGGGCGCGAGAAGCTTCTCCAGCAGGCGCTCGCGATCCTGGGCGCGGATTGCCTCTGGCGTCGGTGCCTCACCCCATTCGGCTTCGATCCGCGCGCCGCGCAGCATCATCTCGACACGGCGCCGACGCGGATAGGGCACCAGGAGAACGGCGGTGCCCTTCTTCCCGGCGCGGCCGGTGCGGCCGGAACGGTGCTGCAAGGTTTCCGCATCACGCGGAATTTCGACGTGGATGACGAGGCTGAGCGACGGCAGGTCGATACCGCGCGCGGCGACGTCGGTGGCGACGCAGACCCGCGCACGCCGGTCGCGCAGCGCCTGGAGCGCATTGTTGCGCTCGTTCTGCGAATGCTCGCCCGACAAAGCCACCGCCGAGAAGCCGCGCTCGACCAAGGTGGCGTGCAAGTGCTTCACGTTGTCGCGCGTGGCGCAGAACAGGATCGCGGTCTCCGCTTCATGGAAGCGCAACAGGTTCACCACGGCATGCTCGATGTCCGAGGGCGCAACCGTCACGACCTTGTAGGCGATGTCGCCATGGCCGCGGTTCTCGCCGACGGTCGAGATGCGCAGCGAATCGCGCTGGTAGCGCTGAGCCAGCGCCTCGATGGGACGCGGCATCGTCGCCGAGAACAGCAGCGTGCGCCGCCCTTGGGGCGTGGCGTCGAGGATCTCCTCGAGATCCTCGCGGAAGCCCATGTCGAGCATCTCGTCGGCCTCGTCGAGCACGACGGCGCGAAGGGCCGAGAGATCGAGCTTGCCACGCTCCAGATGGTCACGCAGGCGCCCCGGGGTCCCGACGACGATCGCGGCCCCGCGCTCCAGCTGGCGCCGCTCCTTGACCGGGTCCATGCCGCCCACGCAGGTAACGATGCGAGCGCCGGTGCGGGCGTAGAGCCACTCCAGCTCGCGGCTCACCTGCTGGGCGAGCTCGCGCGTGGGCGCGATGGCCAGCGCCAGGGGCCGGTCGGCATGCGCCAGCGCGTCGTCGGCGAGCAATTCGTCGGCGATGGCAAGGCCGAAGGCCACGGTCTTGCCCGAGCCGGTCTGCGCCGACACCACGAGGTCGCGGCCGCGCGCTTCCGATTCGGTGACGGCGGCCTGGACCGGCGTGAGGGTTTCATAGCCATGCGCCGCGAGCGCCTCGGCGAGAGGCTGGGGAATCTGCGAGAAAGTCATTATCTGATCAACGAATCCTGCCGCCTGTCAGCGGCTTTCAAGGAGCGTAGGGAGGGCTGCGCGGTCGCTCATCGGGCGCACCGGAAAACGGCCCATAGCCCAAACCGCGCAAATATGCGCGCGCATAATGCATCTCGAAGCGATTCGGCTGCGGGAGAGCTCAGTTCCACTCCGTCCAGAGCGGCCGCGATGCGGGCGCGGCGTCGGCACGCTGCTCGGGAAGCTGCTCGAAGCTCGGCTGAAAACCGAGCAGCACGTACATCTCGCGCTCCAGGAAAGGAGCCGCATCGCCCGCGCTCATGTCCACCCGCGCGCATTCACCCAGACCGGGCAGATGAGTGCGAAAAATCCCTTTGCGCACAACGGTCAAGCGCATGAATACATCCCGAAGTTCTGGTGGGTTAGCCTGGCGGAGCGCCCGGCTAACGATCCTGTCGTCGGCGATCAAGCTGAGCGGGATGCTGTCACATTCCTGAAAGACTGGCAACTGCAGCCGCACGGGCCGCCGCCCACGCGTCAAACCGGGCGCGGTCGACCGCCCCGAGAAGGCAGGGCCGGGCCGAAGCCCGACCCCTTCCGTTCAGAATCGCGCCTTGGCGAGCCAGGCATCGACTTCCGGCATCCGCGTCTGGCCGACCTTGATGCGGTCCTCGATCTTGGCGATCGCCTCGTCCACCGGCCGACGGGTGTCGGCGGTAAGGTGCGCCTTGGCATAGGCGTCCAGCTTACCGACCATCGCCGGGTCCGCGCTGCCCTGCCCGAGGCGACCGACGTAGCGGGTCGCACCCGAGCTGTCGACGCGGGCCATGACCGCTTCGTAGTTCGCCGTCACGAAGTCGAACGCGCGATCCGGGCTCACGGTGGCAACCGTGCTGATGATCACCGGGCTGGTGGTGACGCCGGGCTCATCGGTCATGGCGAGCGCCAGCGCCTTGTCCGCCAGCGCCGGGTCTGCAGCCTTGCCCAGCAGCGAGTACATCGCGGTCCGGACCTGCGCGGAGGTCTCGGCGCGGGCCATCGCGTGAAGTGCGTCCCAGGTCTGCGCATCGGCATTGCGCGCGACCACGGTCAGCACCGGCACGCGCACCGAAGGGTCGATCGCGGCGGGATCGCTCTTCAAGGCAGCGAACCGCCGGCGCGCCTCGGCGACAACCGAAGACTCGCCCAGGTCTCCCAGCGTTTCGATCAGCGTGCTGCGCAGATCGCCCGCGGTTGCCTGCTCGTCGGCCTTGGGGGTCCAGCCGAGGCGTTCGAGCGCCGGCAGCAGCCGTGCTGCGGCGAAGCGCGAGAGCGCTGCCTTGCGCTTTGGATCATTCCCGGTGAACTCGGCCAACCCGCCGATCACCTTCGCCGCTCGGCCGATCACCTGCGGCGAGGCATCGATAGGCAGGTTCTTCACCAGATCGAGCATGTCGGCCATCGGCTGATTGCCGGCATAGCCCAGCGCCACCGCATCGTTGAGGATGCCGAGCTGGTCGACCGGCTGGACCTGCGCAATGCCCTTGGCCAGTCCGGCAAAGGTCTTGGCGTCGTAAAGAACGCGGAAATAGCCGGTCTGCCCGGCATTCACCACCACCGGTCCGCAGCCCGCCACCTGCAGCGAGCCCCGGCCCTCCAGCAGCGTCTCGGCCGCGGCTCCACCTTGCGCGGCCGCTCGCACCGGAACGCGCCACGACAGGGCCTGCTTGCCCGCGCGGTCGCGCGTGAACTCGCCCTGCTCGAGCACCAGCATGGTGGCACCGCCCTTGCAGCTGGCGGTCGCCTTCACCAGCGGGATGCCGGGCTGCAGCGTGAAGTCATGCGCGATCTGCGTGATCGGCTTGCCCGAGGCCTTCTCCATTTCCCGCCACAGGTCGTCGGTAACCGTATTGGAGTGCTTGTAGCGCTGCATGTAGGCGCGCACGCCCGCGCGCCACTGCTCGGACCCGGTATAGGCCTCCAGCATGCGGATCACGGCCTCGCCCTTGGAGTAGGTGATGCCGTCGAAGGCTTGGCTTGCCTCTTCCACCGTCTTGATCGGGTGGATGATCGGGTGCGTCGTGGCGTAGGCGTCCTGGCCCATGGCCAGCTCACGCGCACCCACGGCGGTGAGCTCGGGATGCCACTCGGGGTGGAACTTGGCGGTCGCGAGGCTCTCCATCCAGGAGGCGAAGCCCTCGTTCAGCCACAGGTCGTCCCACCAGGACATGGTGACGAGATCGCCGAACCACTGGTGCGCCATCTCGTGCGCCACGACGGTGAAGATCCGCTCACGCAGCGTGTTGGAAGCGATCTTGGGATCGAGCAACATCGCGTTCTCGAAGTAGAAGATGCCGCCCCAGTTCTCCATCGCGCTGAAGAACTGGCTGCGCCCGGGTGCCGCGACGTGGTCGAGCTTGGGCAGCGGATAGGCGGCGCCGAAGTAGTCGTTCATCCAGGGCAGCAGGTCGGCCGATTGCGCAAGCGCGTAGTCCGCCTGGGCCAGGTCGCCACGCTTGGTCAGGACGCCGATCTCGGTGCCGGCGGCTTGCGTGGTCTTGCGCTCGAAGTCGCCGAGACCGAAGAACAGCAAGTACGTCGACATCCGCGGGCTGGTGCCGAAGGTCACGAGCGTGCGCCCGCCACTCAGGTCCTTGCGGCTTTCGACAGGCAGGTTGCCCACCGCGACCTCGTCAGCCGGGACGACCGCCTTCAGGCTGAAAGTGGCCTTGTAGAAGGGCTCGTCCCACGACGGCATGAAGCGGCGCGCATCCGAGTTCTCGAACTGCGTGAACAGGGCGCGCTTCTGGCTGCCGTCCGCGGCCTTGTAGTCCAGCGCGAAGAGGCCATAGGCCTGCGTGTTGATCTTGCCGGCATAGTCGATCGACAGCACGTAGCGGCCGGGCGTGATCGGCTTGGCGAAAGTGAAGGTCGCGGTCTGCGCCTTCTCGTCCGCGGCGACGTTGGCCGCACCCAGCACCTTGCCCGCGCCGCTCGCGAGCGTGGCCTTGGCGATAGCGAGGTCAGCCGCCTGCAGCGTGATGGTGCTGGTCGCCTCGACCACCTCGATCGTGATGGCGGCGTTGCCGGTGAAGGTTAGCGCCTTCGCGTCGGGCGTTACGGTCACGTCGTAATGGCTCGGGCGAACGCTGCGGGGCAGCTGCGTGGTGACGGTCTCGGCAGTGGCACCGGGGCTGGTCGAAGTCTGGGCGAAAGCGGGAAGCGGCATCACGGCGCTGGCAAGAAGCGCCAGCGCGCAGGAACGAACGGTTGATTTCATGAGCGACTCGTAGGACTGCTGAAAGGATCCTTGCTAACGTGCGGCCTCGCCCACGCAAGATATTTACCGAGCCGCGCAACAAGTCGTTGGCTGTTCGATAACGACCGGCACCAGCTTTCACTTGCGTTTAGCGCGGGATCGGGTAAGGGCCCGCCTTCCGCGTCGTTGGACGCACGCGGAGAATGACGAAAGCCGGAGGGGCCCCGCAATCCCGCGGACAAGCCAGCGATCGGTTAAAGAGATGAAGGAAGCTGCCGTGGCTCTATATGAGCACGTGTTCCTGGCGCGCCAGGACCTCAGCCAGGCGCAGGTCGATGCGCTTGCCGCCACCGCCACCGAGATCGTCGAGTCGAACCAGGGCAAGGTCACCAAGACCGAGACCTGGGGTCTCAAGAATCTCGCCTACAAGATCAAGCGCAACCGCAAGGCGCACTTCGTGATGCTGAACATCGAGGCTTCGGGCGACGTCGTCGCCGAGCTCGAGCGTCAGACGCAGATCAACGAAGACGTGATCCGCTACGTGACCATCCGCGTGGACGAGCACGAAGCCGGCCCCTCGGTCATGATGCGCAAGAGCGACCGCGAGCGCACGCGTCGTCGCGAACGTGAAGGAGCCTGATCCACATGGCACGTGCATTCTTCCGCCGCCGCAAGTCCTGCCCGTTCTCGGGCAAGAACGCGCCGAAGATCGACTACAAGGACGTGCGTCTGCTGCAGGGCTTCATGTCCGAGCGTGGCAAGATCGTTCCGAGCCGCATCACCGCGGTTTCCGCCAAGAAGCAGCGTGAGCTGAGCCAGGCCATCAAGCGCGCCCGGCACATCGGCCTCCTGCCCTACATCGTCAAGTAAGGAGGGCCGGACCCATGCAGATCATCCTCCTGGAGCGCATCGAGAAGCTCGGCGCCATCGGCGACGTCGTCTCGGTCAAGGACGGTTACGCCCGTAACTACCTGCTCCCGAACAAGAAGGCCCTGCGCGCCAACGACGCGAACAAGAAGGTCTTCGAAGCCAACCGCGCCAAGATCGAGGCCGACAACGCCGAGCGCCGCACCACGGCCGAAGCGCAGTCGGGCGATGTCGAGGGCAAGCAGATCGTCCTGATCCGCGCCTCGTCGAACTCGGGTCAGCTCTATGGTTCGGTTTCGGTCCGCGACATCGTCGATGGCCTGAACGAACAGGGCGCCAACGTGTCGAAGCAGATGATCGTGCTCGAGCGCCCGATCAAGACGCTCGGCATTTTCGACGTCAAGGTCAACCTGCACCCCGAAGTTGCCGTCAACGTCAAGGTCAACGTCGCCCGTTCGGCCGACGAGGCCGACCTGCAGTCGCAGGGCGTGGACGTGATGGCCGCGATGTTCGAGCAGGACGTCTCGGGCTTCACCGAGGCCTATGACCCGAACGCCGAGCCTGGCGAGATCGCGGTCGAGGACGCCGACGAAGGCGAAGCGCAGGCCTGATCCTGCCTTCGGCACCGTCGAGGAATACAGAGGCCCTCGCTCCACCGGAGCGGGGGCCTTTCGTTTCGGGTGCCGCCTTGTGGCGAGCGGCGCAGTGATCCGCCTCATGGGCCGGCTTCTGCGTCTTCGGCCAGCGTCATCGCCCTGCCCCGGATGGCACCTATTGCACCGCAGCACGATTTGCGTAATAGGTGGCCATGCAGAAGACGAAAGAAACCCTCGCGGAATTGGTCCGCGTCTATGAAGCCGCCGTTTCCACTCTGAAGGCCGACATCGGCGCCTTCGTCGAGCACGGCACCCTTCCGCCCCACGACCGCCGCGAACAGCGCCTCTGGACCTATCCCGAGCTGCGCATCACCTATCGCGGCCACGAGCGCACCGCGCGGGCGTCCCGCGCCTTCGGTCGGCTCGAAAGCGCGGGCACCTACAGCACCACGGTTACGCGGCCCCATCTCTTCACCGACTACCTGTCCGAGCAGCTGGCGCTGATCGAGGCCGAGTACGAGGTCGAGTTCACAGTGGGCCGCTCGGCACAGGAGATCCCCTTCCCTTACGTGCTGGAAGGTGTCTCGGTGGGCGCCGTCACCCCGCAGGAACTGGCCACCCACTTCCCCAGCACCGAGCTGGCGATGATCGGCGACGAGATCGCCGACGGCACGTTCCTGTGCGGAGAGGATGAGCCGCATCCGCTGGCCCTGTTCGACGGCCTGCGCACCGACTTCAGCCTGGCGCGCCTGGCGCACTACACCGGGACCAGCCCGGAGCACTGCCAGCGCTTCATCCTGTTCACCAACTACCATCGCTACGTCGACGAGTTCGTGGACTGGGCAGGACAGCAGGTCGGCTCGGACGGCTACGTCGCCCTGTCCGGCGCGGGAGGCCTTTACCTCGACGCGCCGGCCCAGAATGCACGGGCCCGCCTGTCGGACACCGCATGGCGGCGCCACCAGATGCCCGCCTATCACCTGATCCGCGAGGATCGCTCGGGCATCACCCTCGTCAACATCGGCGTCGGTCCCTCCAACGCCAAGACGATCACCGACCACCTCGCCGTCCTCCGGCCGGAGGCCTGGCTGATGATAGGGCATTGCGGCGGCCTGCGCGAGAGCCAGCGCATCGGCGACTACGTGCTGGCCCATGCGTATTTGCGCGACGACCACGTGCTGGACCCGGTGCTGCCGCCCGAGATCCCCCTGCCCGCGATTGCCGAAGTCCAGCAGGCGCTGGCGCAGGCGGCCGAGATGGTCAGCGGCGAAGGCGGCGCCAACCTCAAGAAGCGCATGCGCACCGGAACCGTGGTCACCACCGACGATCGCAACTGGGAGCTGCGCTACACCGAATCGGCGCGCCGCTTCTCCTTGAGCCGCGCCATCGCGATCGACATGGAGAGCGCCACGATCAGCGCCCAGGGCTATCGCTTCCGCGTGCCCTACGGCACCCTGCTTTGCGTATCCGACAAGCCCTTGCATGGCGAACTGAAGCTGCCGGGCCAGGCCAACCGCTTCTACGAGGAGGCCATCGCCAGCCACCTGAAGATCGGCCTGATCTCGTGTGACCTGCTGCGCGAACAGGGAGACCGGCTGCACTCGCGCAAGCTGCGCGCCTTCAACGAGCCGCCGTTCCGGTAAGCAGGGCGACGGCTACCACAGCCAGAGCTGGCGGTTGTAGATCTCGAAGTCGGAGCTGAAAAAATTGTTGTAGGAGACGGGGAAGGTCGAGAACTCGTCCGCCCCGGGCCTCCATTTTCGCGCATTCTCCACGTCCGACGCCGAGAACATCGCAGTTCGCTCCAGCGCCGTATGGTAGCTCTTGCGGTTGCGCGTCGCGACTTGGAAGAACCCGTCCGTGTACCCCATGACCACGCAGGGATGCCTTTCCTCGACCAGCACATCGCGCCCGTCCGAAACGTAGGCCTTGGGCGATGCAGGCCGAATGGCGTGGAACACGAAGGACTTGGCCGTCTCCGTCGACCCATGGGCGCTGTAGCGTTCGTAGAAGTATCGAGCGATGAGGATCCAGGTATCCTGAGGCGCACCCTCGAACAGCTTCGGCATCTCAGATTCCCCTGCCCTGGCCCCTGACCTGGCTCCTGCCTCGGCCGCGCCGCGACGGTGCGATGGTCGCAAGCTTTCCCTGCCGCGTCCACTTCGATAAGAGCCGCATCGGCACGGCAATCTGCTGCAACATCGTGACATCCGCCGCTGCGCTCCGCCGCCTAGCACAGGCCAATGCAGCACCACCGCTCCTCCGGCACGACCGGCATGAACCGGCTGATCGCCTCCGCCTTCGGTGTCCGCCTCGTCAGCGACGTACCGGAGCGGCTGGCTCTTTCGGCATTCCGCTATCGCCCCAACGGCGCACGGCGGGAGCGGCTCGACGCGGTGCGCAGGCGTGGAACGCTGTTCATCCACGTGCCCAAGAACGCCGGCACATCGATCTGTGAGCGGCTGTACGGCTGCCAGATCAAGCACGAGACGGTCCGCTACTACGCCATGGTGGCGCCCGACCTGCTCGAACTTCCCAGCTTTGCGATCGTGCGCGATCCCGTCTGCCGCTTCCTGTCCGCCTTTGCCTATGCGCGCGCCGGAGGTACCGCGGACCGCGACGTCTCGCTGCCCTTCCGGCCGCGCTACCGCGCGTTCTCGGGCATCGACCAGGCCATCGACCATCTCGCCTGTGCCCGCAGCCCGTTCGACATCGACCACATCTTCCGCCCCCAGGCCTGGTACCTGCTCGACGCGCACGGCGCTTGCCGGGTGGAACACCTGGTGCCGTTCGAGGAGATCGACAGGCTCGAGGCCATCCTCGACGACGCGCAGCTTGCCGCATTGCCCCGGCTCAACCGCAGCCGCGCGGAAGACCGGCCAGAGCTTACTCCCAGCCAGGAGGCCTTCGTGCAGACGTTCTATGCGGCCGACTACGCGCTGCGGCACAAGGCCTTGCTCAC
Organism: Novosphingobium soli; assembly: GCF_042432915.1. Taxonomy (NCBI): domain Bacteria; kingdom Pseudomonadati; phylum Pseudomonadota; class Alphaproteobacteria; order Sphingomonadales; family Sphingomonadaceae; genus Novosphingobium; species Novosphingobium soli. The sequence goes on along the minus strand of NZ_JBHLWK010000009.1, from coordinate 234,561 downwards.
CAGCCCGTCCGTTCGCCCGCGTTCTGCGCATCGAGCCACGCCTTGAGCGGCGCGAAGTACTCCAGCATGGGCTTCGCGCTCATCTGGCTGGTGCCCGTGAACACCTTGAGCGCCTCGGGCCACGGCCGCGACTGCCCGAGCGCCAGCATGGCCTCGAGCCTGGCACCGACCTTCTTGTCACCGTAGAAGCTGCAACGATGGAGCGGGCCCTTCCAGCCCGCCTGGCGACACGCTGCCTGATAGAACTGGAACTGCAGAATCCGCGCCAGGAAGTAGCGGGTGTAGGGCGTGTTGCCCGGTATGTGAAACTTACCACCCGGATCGAAGGCATCGTCACCCCTCGGTGCCGGCGGGGTGATGCCCTGGTACTCGAGCCGCATCCTGGTCCATTCCTTGTTGTAGTCCGCCGGCCGGATCGAACCATCGAACACGCCCCATCGCCAGCGGTCGATCAGCAGACCGAAGGGCAGGAACGCCACCTTGTCCATGGCCTGGCGCAGTAGCAGCCCGATGTCCTTGTCGGCGCTGGGCACCCGCGCCTTGTCGAGCAGGCCGATGTCGACGAGGTACTGCGGCGTGATGGAAAGGGCGATGAAATCGCCAATAGCCTCATGAAAGCCGTCGTTCGCGCCATTGAGGTACAGGTAAGGCTGCTTGTTGTAGGCGCGCTGGTAATAGTTATGCCCCAGTTCGTGGTGGATCGTGACGAAGTCGTCCGAGTTCACCTTGGTGCACATCTTGATCCGCAGGTCGTCCTTGTTGTCGACGTCCCAAGCCGAGGCGTGGCAGATCACCTCACGGTCGGCGGGCTTCACGATCATCGAGCGGACCCAGAACGTGTCCGGTAGCGGATCGAAGCCGAGGGAGGAGTAGAACCGCTCCCCGGCTCTCACCATGTCGACCGGCGTCTTGTCCTGCGCAATGAGCAGGTCGCCAATGTCGTAGCCAAGATCACCGACCCCCTGCGGGGCGACCAGCGGATAGATGTTGCCCCATTCCTGCGCCCACATGTTGCCCAGCAGGTCGGCCCGGATCGGCCCCGTCCGGGGCTGCACCGCATCGCCGTACTTCTCGTTAAGCTTGCGGCGCACGTACGTATGCAAGGCCAGGTAGAGCGGCTTGGTCTCTTCCCAGAGCCGCTGCGTCTCGGCCGCGAACTGTTCGGGCGTCATGTCGTAGCCGGAGCGCCACATGGCGCCCACGTCGGCATAGCCAAGCTCGCGCGCGCCCTGGTTGGCGATGCCGACCATTGTCTCGTAGTCGCCCTTCATGGGCTTGCCGACATTGTCGTGCCAGCTCGTCCACATCTCCGCGAACTGGGCCGGCGTGTGGCTCACGTTGCCCATCTCCGCCTCGATATCCGAACCGTTGATGGGTTTGCCGTCTAGCGTGCCCTTGCCCTTCCCATAGGTGGAGGACAGCCGCGTGGTGATTTCGCTGAGCCGCGCTGCGGCACCGGGGGTGTTCGGCGCGGGAAGCACGATCCCTTGCCGCAGGATTCCAAGCTTCCGGGCGACATCGGCGTCCAGCCCGGGCACTTTCGCGAAATGAGCGGCCTCGGCCGCGTACTTCACCTGCTTCGCGGTAAATTCACCGTTGTACTTGGCCGCGAGCGCATCGGTGTCGTCGTTGATGTAAGTGTAGTTAACCCAGTTGATGCGGGCGTTGTCGACCGAAGTGACGGCAAAGTCCTTCTCGACGTCGGCGACGAAGCGGGCGGCACCTTCGGCGCTCAGCGGATAGTCCTGAGCCGCGGCCGGCACCGCGGCGAACGACAGCGCTGCGGCCAGCGCGGTGGAGGCGAGCTTCATGAGTTGCACCTTCCTGAACCTTTTTCGATGCCGCAGACACTACGCCCCGTCGGCGCCAGATCAATATCGCCCAGGCTTTCTCCGCCCGTCCGGCGAGAATAGGAGGAGCGTCGGTCTGCTGCTTATGCCGAGCCGCAGAAATCTCGGGCAACCCTTCTTGCAGGCGGGAACGTGCTTCTAGCGTCAGCCGAAGGGCACAATTCGGTTCTCGGCGTCATGGCCGATGTCGGCTTCGCCCAGGAACGCAATGGCGTGCCGCTCGCACCAATAGCGCGCGATCTCGGCCGCGTCGGCGCCGAAGGGACGATCGTTCTCCGGCACGTCGCTTACGCGGCCCAGGCGAAGGCCGGCAACCCCGCCGAGGTGCGCGGTGAGGTGGAAGAACAGCCGGTCCACGGCGTAGAGGTACTCCGACACTTCCTCCACCATGATCACGTGCCCGGCGAGGCCCGGCATCACCCGGGTGCCACACATCATGGCCAGCGTCATCAGGTTGAACGCGACGACCGGGTGCGTTTCGACCCCCAGCGACGGCTCCATGCCGCTCGTGTCGCCGGCCAGGAACGCCAGCGTGCGGCGCACTGCGGCCGTTCCGCCGGGGCGACGGATATCGCCCGGCATCGGCGCATGGATGGGCCTGCCGACTCGTTCACGGTAGAGCGCACCCAGGAGGTAGCCGGCATCGGAATAGCCGAGGTACGCCTTTTCGCCGGCCAGGTGACCGAAGCGGGCGATGGCGGGCTCGGCAATGCGGCAGGCGCCGTAGCCGCCGCGGGCGAACCAGACGGCATCGAAGGTCGGATCGTTGGCGCAGTCCACCAAGGCATCGAGGCGCAGCTGGTCGGAGCCGGCGAAATGGCCCTCGATCGCGAAGCACTGCTCGTGGAACACCAGTTCGAGGTTGGGGAACTCTGCCGCGGCCAGCGCGACGACAGTCTGCGCGTCCTCGCGGGTAATGGGCGTCGAGGGAGCACAGACGGCGATGCGGGTCATAAGCCTCCTTCCTATCGAGGTTGTCAGGAGGGGCAAGGGCGCATACGGATTTCGCCATTATGACCGACGCGCCCGATCTTACCGCCCATCCCTGGTTCTTCTGCGGCATCGGCGGCTCGGGCATGCTGCCGCTGGCCTTGATCCTGAAAGGGCACGGCGCCGAAGTCGCAGGATCGGACCGCAGCCGCGACCAGGGGCGCACGCCCGAGAAGTTCGCCTGGCTGGAATCGCTCGGCTTCGGGCTGTACCCTCAGGACGGCGGCGGGATCACGTCCGCAGCCCAGACCCTGGTGGCTTCGGCAGCGGTTGAGGACACCGTTCCGGAGGTCGTGCGCGCGACTGAACTCGGCTGCCCGCGCATGAGCCGGGCCCAGTTGCTCGCCACCCTGTTCAACGCCGCGGAGTACGGCATGGCCGTCGGTGGAACTTCGGGCAAGTCCACTGTCACGGGAATGATCGGGTGGATCCTCACCGCGGCCGGGCGTGACCCGACGATCATGAACGGCGCGGTGATGAAGAACTTCGTCACGCCCGACTCGCCTTTCGCCAGTGCCCGGGTGGGAGGTGGCCCGGCGTTCGTCTCCGAGGTCGACGAAAGCGACGGTTCGATCGCACTGTATCGCCCGCGGGTGGCGGTGCTCGGCAACGTCAGCCTCGATCACAAGACCCTGGAGGAACTGCGGGGGCTCTTCGGCGACTTCCTGGCGCGGGCGGAGATTGCGGTCGTCAACCTCGACGATGCGGAAACCGCCGCGCTTGCTACAAGGGCGCGAGCGCAGATCACCTTCGGGATCGAGGCGGCGGCGGCGCAGATCGGGGCGGAGAGCGTCATGGAGCGCACCACCGGACTTTCCGCCACCGTGCTCGACCGCAGCGAAGGCGGTGCGGTGCCGCTCGCCCTCAAGGTGCCTGGGCGGCACAACCTCTACAACGCGCTGGCCGCCATTGCCGCGGCGCGGGCCGTCGGTGTGCCGCTGCACGAGGCGGCGGCTGCGCTGGGCTCGTTCGAGGGTCTCGCCCGCCGCTTCGATATCATCGGAACGTCGCCTTCGGGAATCACGGTGATCGACGACTTCGGGCACAACCCGGACAAAGTGTCGGCGACGCTGGCCACGCTCAAGGCGCATCCGGGCCGCGTGATCGCGTTCTTCCAGCCCCATGGCTATGGACCCCTGCGCCAGATGGGCGGGGAGCTTGCACAGGTCTTTGCGCAGCGGCTTGGTCCGGAGGACCTGACGATCCTCTGCGACCCGGTCTACTTCGGCGGCACCGTCGACCGCAGCGAAGGTAGCGCGCGCATCGTCGCCCTGATCGAAGAGGCGGGCGGACGAGCAGAGTATCTCGCGTCGCGCGCCGATTGCGGCGCACGGATCGCTGAGATCGCCCGGTCTGGGGACCGCATCGTGGTGATGGGCGCTCGGGACGATACGCTGACGACGTTCGCCCGCGACTTGCTGCACGCCCTGCCCTGATCCGCCGCAGCCCTGGGGCGCTGCGTTACGGAAGGCTCAGTGAGCCTTGCCGAACGCCTTGCTCACAAGGTGGACGAGCACCGCCACCAGAGCGCCGAGCACCAACCCCACCACCGCGGATGCCAGCGCATAGCCGAGCCAGCCGGCGACCGGCCCCAGCGGCCCGGCTGCGTGCCCCAGCGCATGTTCGATCTCGTGCGCGACGTGCGCCGGCTGCGGGAGGCCGAGTTCCTCCAGCCCGTGCAGAATGATGCCGCCGCCGACCCATAGCATCGCCACGGTGCCGACAGTGCCCAGCAGGCTGAGCACGGCCGGCATTGCCTTGAGCAGGAACCGCCCGGTCGCCTGCGCGACCGAGCCTGGCTTCTTGGCAAGGTGCAGGCCGACGTCGTCCATCTTCACGATCAGCGCCACCGCGCCATACACCGCGACCGTGATGAGCACGCCGACCAGCGCGAGCGCCACGGCGCGGGCCACGAAGCTCGCATCCTCGACCTGCGACAGCGCAATGGCCATGATCTCCGCTGACAGGATCATATCCGTGCGTACCGCGCCCGAGATCCGGGCGTTCTCGAAGGCAGCGATGTCCTGGACCGGGTCTTCCAGGGTCTCGCCGTGCTTCTCACCGCCGAGCTTCTCAATGATCTTCTCGGCACCTTCGAACGCCAGGTAGAGGCCGCCGATCATCAGGATGGGGGTGATCGCCTGCGGCAGGAAGGCGCTCAGCAGGAGCGCGATCGGCAGCAGGATGAGCAGCTTGTTGCGCAGCGAGCCCTTGGTGATCTGCCAGATGATCGGCAGCTCGCGATCCGGCGTGAAGCCGGTGACGTAACCGGGCGTCACCGCCGCATCGTCGATCACCACGCCTGCGGCCTTGGTGCCGGCCTTTGCCACACCTGCCCCGACGTCATCCAGCGAGGCGGCGGCAGCTTTGGCGATGACCGATACGTCGTCTAGCAGGGCGACAAGGCCGGAAGGCATCGAGAATCCTTTTGTTTGCAATCGCGAAGAGGAGGCATGCATGCGGGGCTTTGACCCGGCGATCAAGCGAAAGCGCCGGCGCCTGAAAACGGTTCCGGCAGCGACGCTCCGTCCACTCGATTTGCGGAGCTTAGGCCGGCAGGGCTTTTTACAGGACGCATGCTCTCAGCCAGGCGACCGGGTTCAGCCCTTTGTGCGCGTCGGTCACACAACCAACGATGGCGCCGCGGACCCGCCATCGCCGGCTCGAACCGCTGGGTGAGCTCTGGACGCGCGCGTAGCCCTGCGGGTGCTGAACAAGGCTCATCGCTGCATGCAACTGGAGATCATCTAAACCTCGCCCGCGCCGCACCCTATCTCGCCGGTGCAGCACGCCGGCGCCAGTCGGCGGCTGATCCGCTATTCTTTCCCTCAAACTCGAGGAATGTCCATGCAAGTCACAGCCTATGGCGCCCGTTCCGGCGATCGCCCGCTCGAGGCGCTCACGATCCAGCGGCGCAATGCGGGTCCGCGCGACGTCGAGATCGACATCGCCTATTGCGGCGTCTGCCACTCCGACCTGCACACCGTCCGCGACGAATGGGGCGGTACCCTCTACCCCTGTGTCCCCGGTCACGAAATCGTCGGCACCGTCCGCAGCGTCGGTCCTGAGGTGACGCGCTTCAAAGTGGGCGACACCGTCGGCGTCGGCTGTCTCGTCGACAGCTGCGGTCATTGCCACTCCTGCGAGGAGAACCTCGAGAACTACTGCGAGAACGGCTGGACCGGCACTTACAACGGCCAGACCGCCGACGAGCCTGGCCACACGCTCGGCGGGTACTCGCAGGCGATCGTCGTCGACGAGCACTTCGTCCTCGCCATCCGCCATCCCCAGGACCAACTCGCCGCGGTGGCGCCGCTGCTCTGCGCGGGGATCACGACGTACTCGCCGCTGCGCCACTGGAATGCCGGCCCCGGCAAGAAGGTCGGCGTTGTCGGCATCGGCGGCCTCGGCCACATGGCCATCAAGATCGCGCATGCCATGGGTGCCCACGTCGTCGCCTTCACCTCCACGCCGGCCAAGCGGCAGGACGCGATCGATCTGGGTGCCGACGAGGCGGTGGTTACCCGTGAGCCGGAAGAGCTGGCGGCACAGACCGGCAGCTTCGACCTCATCATCGACAGCGTGGCTGCCAGCCACGATCTCGACACCTACATCGGCCTGCTGAAGCGGGACGGAGCCCTCGTGATGCTGGGAGTGCCCGAGCATCCGCATCCCTCGCCGAACGTCGGCGGCCTGATCTTCGGTCGCAAGACCATTGCCGGCTCGCTCATCGGCGGTCTGGCGGAAACGCAGGAGATGCTCGACTTCTGCGCGGAGCACGGCATCGTCTCCGATATCGAGATGATCGACATCCAGCAGATCGACGAAGCCTACGACCGCATGCTGCGCAGCGACGTTCGTTATCGCTTCGTCATCGACAACGCGTCACTCGCAAACGCCGCCTGACGGTTCGCGCCCGCCTTTTCCGGAGACGGAAAGGCGGGCGCCAAGCCTAGGCGTTCGGCAAGCGGGATCTGGAGGGGGATGGTGCGCCCGACAGGATTCGAACCTGTGGCCCCAAGATTAGGAATCTTGTGCTCTATCCTGCTGAGCTACGGGCGCACGCCGGGGCCTCGTAGCCCGTGAGCGGCGTGATGGCAATCGTAACGCTCAGTTGGCCTGCTCGGGGGGAACGACGGGAAACGGTAGCGGCATGACGGCGATGCCTTCCTCCAGCAGTTCCTTCGCCTCCACCAGCGTCGCACGGCCATGGATGGTCTCGGCATCGCGCTCGCCGTAGTGCATGGCGCGGGCGTCCTCGACAAAGCGATCCCCCGCATCGCGCGAGGTCTTGAGAAGCTCGGCCTGCATGCGGCCTAAGGCCTGCATCAGCTGCACGGCTTGGGCTGGAAGCGGCGAATGCGCGACTGGAGCGGCGGGCGCTGGCCGCGGACGCGTGGCGGGCGGACGCGAGACATCGGGAAGCTGGTTGCCCTTGCGCGTCAGACGGGGCGCCTGGACCGCCTTGGCGACCTCGACAGAGCCGCAGTGCGGGCACGAGACCAGGCCCCGCTCCTGCTGGCGCGTGAAATCGTCCGAGGACTTGAACCAGCCCTCGAATCGATGCTGCGCGCCACTGCACTCCAAGTCGAAAACGATCATGCGCCGGCTATTTGGCGATGATGCGCCGATTGGCAAGGCTGGGAAGCTGCGCACGCACTTCGGCGATGCGAGCGGGTTCAATGTCCACGAAGCTCACTCCGGCGCGCCCGCCGTCGTCCGCCCCGCCCATATCGAGGAGCACTTCGCCCCACGGATCCACCGCGAGCGAATGGCCGTAGGTCTCCCGCCCGTCCGCGTGAACGCCGACTTGTGCGGCCGATAGCACATAGGCGCTCGCCTCCACGGCGCGGGCGCGCTGGAGCAGGTGCCAATGCGCCTTCCCGGTGGGCACCGTGAACGCTGCCGGGATGGCGATCACGTCGCAGCGCGCCTGTCCCAGCGCCTCGAATAGCCCGGGAAAGCGCACGTCATAGCAGATCGCCAGACCCAGCCGCCCCAGAGGAGTCTCGACCGTCGCCACTGCATCGCCGGCGGTATAGGCGTTGGATTCCCGCCACGATTCTCCCGAGGCAAGGTCCACGTCGAACATGTGCAGCTTGTCGTAGCGGGCGCGCACGGCGCCCTCCGCGTCGATCACGAAGGCGCGGTTGGCCCACTTGCCGTCCTCGCGCGCGATCGCCAGCGAGCCGAGATGAACCCAGAGCCCCTCTCGCCGCGCGGCCTCGCGCACGGCGGCGAGGACCACATCCTGCGCCTCGCTGCGGATGGCCGCCCCTGCACGATCCCGCTTGCGATCGAGCAGGCCGGACATTTCGGGGGTGAACAGCATGGCGGCCCCGCCAGCGCGAGCTTCGGCCATTGCGGAGACGATCGTGGCGGCGTTGGCCTCCGGGTCGATGCCGGAGGTCATCTGCAGGAGTGCGGCGCGAGGCACGGGCTCGGCTCCGACGTCAGAGGCCGAGGACGGGATCGAGCTTGCCCTGCCGGTCCAGCGCGTTGATGTCGTCGAAGCCGCCGTAGGGCTTGCCGTCTACCAGGATCTGCGGGACGGTGGTGGCCCCCGGGACGCGCTGCAGCATCTCGTCTCGGCGCGGACCGCCCATCGTCAGATCGTACTCTTCGAAGGCAACCCCCTTCTTCTCCAGCAGCGCCTTGGCAGCGACGCAATAGGGGCATCCCCACTTGGTATAGATCTCGATTTTCGGCTGGCTCATGCCTTGTTCCTTCACGAATTATTTCGGTTCGGCCGACCCTTGAAAGGCCCGGCCGCTAGCATATCTTGGGTTGCGAGTCATGGCCCGCCAGGGAATGACTCACCAGGGAGCGCCGGGTTGCCGGGCCCCTCGTACGAAGATTGCTCATTGGAGGATTTTTGTCATGAACCGTATCGATTTTGCCCCGTATCGCCGCACCATGGTCGGCTTCGACCGCCTCTTCGACATGATCGAGAACCAGGCGCGTGCGAACACCGGCGACAAGTACCCGCCCTTCAACATCGAACGCCGCGGGCAGGATGCCTATCGCATCACGCTGGCGGTCGCAGGCTTCAAGCCCGCCGATATCGACATTACCGCGCAGGCCAACCTTCTCGTCATCAAGGGCAGCAAGCCCGAGGAGAATGCCGAGGGTGAGATGCTGCACGTCGGCATCGCCCAGCGCGGCTTCGAACGGCGCTTCGAGCTCGCGGACTACGTGCGCGTCGAGAACGCAGACCTGGCCGACGGCCTCCTGGTCATCGACCTCGTCCGCGAAGTGCCCGAGGCGATGAAGCCGAAGAAGATCGCCGTGGGCGGCAACCGCCTGACCGTCGTGGAGAATGGCAGCGAAAGCGGCACGGAAGTCGCCGCAGCCTGATCCGCGCAGCGGTAGCGCTCATCCCAGCAGCGTAACGATTGGGGGGCGGTCCGGACACCGGGCCGCCCCCTTTTTGCATGGCTGCTGGCAGCGGGCTGGATGGCTGGCGCAGTTCGCCTTGATCGCTGCCAATCGGACCGCCGCCCGGTAAGCTGCGAACCGCACTTCAGATACTCAGGCCGCTTCCTCGATGCTGAGGTGGGACAGGAGCGAGGGAAAGGCGAAGTGGCCTTCAACGCCGGCCAAGTCGGCCAGCGTGGGCGCGACGGCGCGAAGCGGCACTTTTCCGGGCAGTCGCCGCGCGGCAATGCCGGGGCCCTTGATCCAGAACGCACCATCGCGGTGGTGCTTGCCGCTGCGCAGCGCCTCCAGTGGATAGAACAGATCGTAGAAGCGACGTGCTTCGTTCGATACCGAGGACGTGACCACCATGTCCTCGGCCGGCGACGTCTCGATCATGCAGCCGGCATCGAGTGTGAAACCCTGCCGGCGCGCCCACATCGGCTGGCGCCCGTCCGTAAGGCGAAGCCCCTCGATCCGCTCCGCTGCCGCGGTGGCCGCCTGCTCGCTGTCGAAGTGGAGAAGGAACTGCTGCGACATGATCGGCGCGTAAGTCCAGCCTTCGGCCACGCCAGCAAAGGCGAGCAGCGCACCGATGTCACGGTGGCGGAAGATCTGGCGCCCGCCCTCGTCTTCGTGGGTGAGCATCGGCTGCTGGCTCAGCGCCGTCACCAGGACAACGTTCCCGTGATTGCTGACGAGATCGAGTGCCTGCCCGACGATGCGATCCATGCTCCGGTAGCCTTCCAGCACCGCTCCACCGTAGATGCGCTGGTCCTCCGGCGAAGGGCGGAGCTTGAACAGTTCGGGCTCGAACTCCCGCCAGTGGAAGTGCTGGAAGTGTGCGGTGCTGTTGATGAAGAAGGTGCTGAAATGCGGCCTCTTGCTCTTCACCAAGGTGCGGAACAGGTCCCACTGCAGCCGGTCCAGTATCATCGCCCGGCGCCACTTCACGTCGCTGCTGCGCTCCTGCGCCAGCTGGCGAACGGCGGCAAGAACCGACTCCCTGGACAGTCCGTGCGAGAGCATGAAACGGCCGAAGCGGGCGAAGTCGGCCGGGGAGACGTCGGGCTTTGCGCTGTGCTCCTGGACGTAGCTGCGCACCAGGCGGATGTAGGGTTCGAAATGGCCGCAAGGCAGAGCCTGCGCGTCCGTGGCCCAGGGATCGGGCAGGAAGAAGCCCAGGAAGCCGGGCTGAACGGCGGCATTCATGCTCCCGCAGATCCAGCTGCTGCGTCCGCTGCGGCTCACCAGATCCCAGATGCGCGGCGCGGCCAGCGCACCGCCGTCGTTCAGCTGGAAGCATCCGTGCTCTGCGAAGGCGAGGCCGGTATGGACGGTGACCCACTGGATCCACGGCTCGAGATAGGGGGCGTCCTCCTCCGCATCCGTGATGGAGACGAAGGCGCTGTCTCTCAGCCGCTGGAAATGCGGGAGTTCACCGGCAGCGATGAACCGATCGAGCAACTCGGGTGCGAGTTCGTTGAACTCGAGAACGATGGTCGACAACGGCGCCTCCATGCCGGCTGGTGCATCCGGCCTAGCATGGGTCGCTCCCGACAGCAGCACCACGCCCCCTGGAGATTGCTCCGGAACGGACATGTTGCACTGCGACAAGGAGAGGCGCGCCGCCTCGGCGACGCGCTCCCGCGGTATGTCAGACCAGTCGTGCCTGCCGCAGCGCGGCCGCTACGAAACCGGCGAAGAGCGGGTGCGGTTCGAACGGACGGGACTTCAGCTCGGGATGGAACTGAACGCCTACGAACCAGGGATGGTCCGGCCGTTCCACGATCTCAGGCAGCAGACCGTCCGGCGACATGCCCGAAAAGATCAGGCCATCCCCTTCGAGCGCCTCGCGATAAGCGCCGTTGACCTCGTACCGATGCCGATGGCGTTCGCTGATCTCGTTGGCACCGTAAATCGCCGCGACGTGGCTGTTGGGCGAGAGCGCAGCGGTATAGGCGCCCACGCGCATGGTGCCGCCGAGGTCGCCGCCCTCCGCCCGGGTCTCCAGGCCGTCCTCGCTCATCCATTCGGTAATGATGCCGACCACGGGCTCGTCGGTCGGACCGAATTCGGTGGAACTCGCCTTCTCGATGCCGGCCGAACGCGCGCCCTCGATGCACGCCATCTGCATGCCGAGGCAGATCCCGAGGAAGGGAACGTGGCGCTCGCGCGCGAAGCGGACCGAGGCGATCTTGCCCTCCGTTCCCCGCTCGCCAAAGCCGCCCGGCACCAGAATGCCGTCCATCGGCTCCAGCGCGGCGGCGATCTCCGAATCCTGACGCTCGAAGACCTCGGCGTCGATCCACTTGATGTTGACCTTCACGCGGTTGGCCATGCCGCCGTGGACCAGCGCCTCGTTGAGCGACTTGTAGGCATCCTGCAGGCCGACGTACTTGCCGACGACGCCGATCGTCACCTCGCCCTCGGGATTCTGGTAGCGATCGGTGATGTCGTTCCAGCGCGCGAGGTCGGGCGCCTTCGCCTCGCCGTCCATCCCGAAGTGATGGAGCACCTCGGCGTCCAGACCCTCGCGATGGTACTGCAGCGGCACCGCGTAGATGTTGGGGGCGTCGAGCGCCTGGATCACCGCCTGGGGCCGCACGTTGCAGAACAGCGCGATCTTGCGCCGCTCGCTCTCGGGAAGCTCGCGATCGCAGCGGCACAGGAGGATATCGGGCTGGATGCCAAGGCCGGTCAGTTCGCGCACCGAGTGCTGCGTCGGCTTGGTTTTCAGCTCGCCCGCGGCGGCAATGTACGGCACCAGCGTCACGTGGACGAAGCAGGTCTGCTCGCGGCCCAACTCGTTGCGCAACTGGCGCATGGCCTCGACAAAGGGCAGGCCCTCGATGTCACCGACCGTACCGCCGATCTCGCAAAGCACGAAGTCGAGGTCTTCGGTCTCCGCAAGCGCGAAGTCCTTGATGGCGTCCGTGACGTGGGGGATCACCTGCACGGTGGCGCCCAGGTAATCGCCGCGGCGCTCCTTGGCGATGATGTCGCGGTAGATCCGGCCTGACGTGATGTTATCGGCCTGGCGCGCCGATACGCCTGTGAAGCGCTCGTAATGTCCCAGATCCAGGTCGGTCTCGGCGCCATCGTCGGTGACGAAGACCTCGCCGTGCTGGTACGGGCTCATCGTGCCCGGATCGACGTTCAGGTAAGGATCGAACTTGCGGATGCGGACCTTGTAGCCACGCGCCTGCAGCAAAGCCGCGAGGCTTGCCGCCATGAGACCCTTGCCCAGCGAGGAGACCACGCCGCCGGTGATGAAAATATGCCGCGCCATGGGAGTCGGGCCTTAAATTGCATGGGGGCCCTCAGGCAAGCGCCCGGAGCCTCATTCCACAGATCAAACACAAGGAAATGCCGTCTGACAGCGCCAGACGGCATTCCGGTTACGGTGAAGCGCTCGAGAGCGCTTGCGCGGGTTACTGCTTGGCAGCACCCGAAAGCGGGTCGGCCGGGACGTCGCCGCCGGCCGGAGCCGCGGGCGCAGGAGCCGGAGCAGCGGGATTCGCCGCGCCGCCAAGCGGGTCGACCGGCTGCGCCGGAGTTGCGGGCGCAGTATTGCGCTGCAGAGACGTGTCGATATCCCGGCCCGTGGTCTCGTTGACCGCCATGGCTGCGAGCACGATGCTCAACACCACGAAGAGAGTAGCCAGCACCGAGGTTGCCCGCGTGAGGAAATTGGCAGCGCCACGCGCGGACATCAGGCCCGAGGGGCTTCCCCCCACGCCCAGGCCGCCGCCCTCGGACTTCTGCACTAGGATGACGCCAACCAGCATGGCGGCGATTAGCGCCTGGACCACGGTCAGAAAAAGGAACATCTTCGTTTCAGCCTTCCAGCGGGGCGCCTGCCCCGCATCGTTCGCCGCGCAGATAGGCGCTCGAAGGCGAGCGCGCAACCCGGCAGGGCGGCGGCCGGTCCGGACAGCGGCCCTAGCCGCTGCCCTGCCGGCGCCAACTTGGTTTACTCGCCCAGCGAGGCAGCCGCGCCGACAATGGCGAGGAAGCTTTCTGCCGTGAGGCTGGCGCCGCCCACCAGGGCGCCGCCCACCTCGGGCACCGCCAGCAGCTCGGCCGCGTTCTCCGCCTTCACCGAGCCACCGTAGAGGATGCGCACCTCGCCCCCGCCTTCGCCGTACAACTCGACGAGCTTGCCCCGAATCGACGCGTGCATCGCCGCCACATCCTCGATCGAGGGTACGCGGCCAGTTCCGATGGCCCACACCGGCTCGTAGGCGACCGACAGCTTCTCGGGCGCGCCATCGGCTTTCGGGCAAGAGCCTTCGAGCTGCGCGCCCACTACGGCCTCGGCGTCGCCGGCATCCCGCTGGCTCTCGGTCTCGCCCACGCAAAGGATCACCGCCAGCCCAGCCGAGAGTGCCGCCTCGGCCTTGGCCTTCACATCGGCATCGCTCTCGCCGTGGTACTCGCGACGCTCGGAGTGGCCGACGATCGTGAAATCAGCGCCCGCGTCCTTGAGCATTGGCGCGGACACGTCGCCGGTGAAAGCGCCGCTGTCCTTGGCGTGACAGTCCTGCCCACCGACGCCGATCAGCTCGACCGCATCACGGACGCGGTAAAGCAGCGTCGCGGGCGGGGCGACGCCCACCTGCACCTTGGGAAAGCGCGCCGCTGCGCGATCGATGGCGCGCGCCTCGTTCAGCATGGCGCGCGTGCCGTTCATTTTCCAGTTCCCGACGATGTAAGGCAATCCGGCCATTTCAATCCCTTGATCAATGCTGGCGAACCCTCGGGAACGCCCCCGCGGCTCCCCTCGCAGACTCCCGCATCCGTTGCCGCGGACAGGGAATCAGGTCATCGCTGTTGCCCGGCAGCTAGGCCAGCCGGAGAGCAGTTGTCAAAATTCATCCATTGTTCAGGCGCAGGATTCCCACGCCTGTCGTCAGAATGCCACGGCCCTCGGATTTGCCCGAAGGTGGCGCGAGCGGCATTGCAGGAAGCGCCGGAGCCCCCTAAAGCCTGCGGCCGTTTACAGGCGAAGCTGCGGCTTCGCGAGGCAATCGCTGATCGGCACGGTTTCATGCTCAATTTCTTCCGTTCGTTCCTCAAGTCCAAGGTCGGCGCGATCGTCGGCCTGCTGGTGCTGGCCGTCATCGCCATTGCGTTCGCCAGCGGCGACATCGCCGGCCTGCGCAACTCCGGCGGCATCGGATCCGGCGGTGCGGTGGCGACCGTGGGCGACGAAAGCGTCACGCCCGACGCGCTCGACCAGGGCGCCAAGCGCGCGCTCGAACGGGTGAAGCAGCAGAGCCCCACCGCCACGATGAAGCAGCTTCTGGCAGAAGGCGGGCTCGAGCAGGTGCTGCGCGGGCTGATCGAGGGCAGCGCGTTTTCCGCCTTCGGCACCGCCCATGGCATCGCCGTCAGCGACCGCCTGGTGGATAGCGAGCTGACGCAGATCCCCGCCTTCCAGGGCGTGGACGGCAAGTTCGACCAGACCGTGTTCCGCCAGGCCCTGGCCCAACAGCGAATCTCCGAGCAGACCCTGCGCGATGACATCCGCAAGAACCTGGTGGCGCAGCAGCTGGTGGTGCCGGCGCAGATCGGGTCGTTGATGCCGCAGTTCGCGGCGCGGCGGTACGCGGCGTTGCTGGACGAGACACGCAGCGGCACCGTCGTGGCGCTGCCTTCGCTCCTGTTCGCGCCCGAAAAGCAGCCGACCGACGCGGAACTGAGCGCTTTCTACAAGAGCCACACGAGCGCTTTCGTCCGTCCCGAGCGCCGCACGATCCGCTATGCCCTGTTCAGCGACGACACGCTGAAGGCGCCCGCCGCGCCGACCCAGGCCGAAATAGCGGCGCGTTACGAGGCCAATAAGGAGGCCTTTGCGGCCAAGGACAACCGCCGCATCACCCAGCTGGTGGTGCCGACCGAGGCGGCCGCGCGCGCGATCGTGGCCGAAGTCGACAAGGGCAAGTCGTTCGAAGCCGCGGCACAGCAGAAGGGCCTGTCGGCCGCCCGGCTTGAGTTCTTTAGCCGCGAGCAGCTGTCGAGCCAGTTCTCCCCCGCCGTGGCCCAGGCCGTGTTCGCCGCGCCGCTCGGCAAGCTGACCGCACCGCAGAAAAGCGTGCTGGGCTGGCACGTCATCCGGGTGGACGAGGAGCAGAAGACCCCCGCGCGCACGCTGGACCAGGTGCGCGAGGAGATCTCCACGCAGCTCGCCGCCGAGAAGCGCCGCAAGGCGTTCACCGACACGCTCGCGAAGATCGATGAGCAGTTCGGCGACGGCGCCAACCTCAACGAAGTCGCCCAGTCGCTCGGCGGGCAGGTCCAGCGCACGCAGCCGCTGACCGCCGGCGGCGCGGTGTACATGAAGCCGGGCGAGACGATGCCGGCGGAGCTGCGGCCCGTGCTCGCCACCGCGTTCGGCATGGACCAGGAGCAGCCGCAGGTCGCCGAGCTGGAGCCGGGCAAGACCTTCGTCGTGTTCGACGTCACCGACATCCAGCCCTCCGCCCCCGCTCCGCTGGCGCAGATCCGCGACGACGTGCGTCTCGCCTGGTCCATCGACGCCGGCTCCAGGGCCGCCAAGGCCGCGGCGCTGAAGATGCAGGCCGAGATCCGCAAGGGCCGGACCATCGAGCAGGCGATCGCGGCGTCGGGCAAGAAGCTGCCCCCGCCTCAGCAGGTCTCGATGTCGCGGCCCACGCTCGCGGCGGCGCTGCAGGCGGGTCGTCCGGTCCCGCCGCCGGTCTCGCTGATGTTCCACATGTCCAAGGGCACCGTGAAGGTCCAGTCCGCGGCCGGAGAGCGCGGCTGGTTCGTGGTCCTCCTGCGCGACATCACCCCCGGCAAGGTCGAATCCGAAGCGATGATCCGCAGTGCGCAGACCGAGCTCGGCCAGCAGCTGGGCCAGGCCTACGCCACGGCCCTGGGCGCCGCCGTCCGCAAGGACGTGGGCGTGAAGCGCAACGAAGCCGCGATCAAGGCCGTGCGCGACCAGCTCGCCGGCACCGCCAACTGAGCCCGGCGCGGCAGGCAGGCATGGAGCGCCAGTCCGATCGGTCCGCGATTCTGGCCCAGCTCGCGAGCGGCGGGCCGGCGCTCGTCTGGCGCCGCCTGGTGGTGGACACCGAGACCCCGGTGGGCGTGGCCGCGAAGCTGATCGAGGACGGGCGCGGCGACTTCCTGCTCGAATCGGTCGAGGGCGGCGAGACGCGGGGGCGCTACAGCCTGCTGGGCCTCGACCCCGATCTGGTGTTCCGCGCCAGCGGGCGCGCCTGCGAGATCAACCGCAGCTGGCAATCCGACCGCGCCGCTTTCGCCCCGCTCGAGGGCGACCCGCTCACGCAGCTGCGCGCGCTGGTCAAGAGCTGCCGGTGCGATGTGCCCGAAGCCCTGCCCCGCGCGCTGGCCTGCATCGTCGGGTACTTCGGGTACGAGACCATCGGCCTGGTGGAGAAACTGCCGCGCGCACCGCAGAGCCGGCTCGAGCTGCCGGACATGCTGTTCGTGCGGCCCTCGCTGGTGCTGATCTTCGACCGGCTTTCGGACGAGCTGTTCTGCGTCGCGCCCGTGTGGCCCGGGAACGGCGACCCCGGGCAGGAGGCGGACCGTGCCGCCGAGCGGATCGACGAGGCGCTCCGCCGCCTTGCCGCACCCGCCCCGGTGCCCCTTGCCAGCCCCGTGCCCGCGATTGGGGCTGGCGCCGTGGACGCCCCCGACCTGCCGCAGCCGGTGCAGAGCGCCGTGGTGGCGCCCGACGACTATCGGGCGATGGTCCTGCGGGCCAAGGACTACATCGAGGCGGGAGACATCTTCCAGGTGGTGCTGGCGCAGCGCTTCACTTGCGCGTTCCCCCTGCCACCGCTGGCGCTCTACCGGGCGCTGCGCCGCGTGAACCCCTCGCCCTTCCTCTACTTCCTCGACCTGCCCGGCTTCGCGCTGATCGGATCCAGCCCCGAGATCCTGGTGCGCGTGCGCGAGGGCGAGGTGACCATCCGCCCGATCGCCGGCACCCGCCCGCGCGGGCGAACCGCGGCGCAGGACAAGGCGAACGAGGTCGAGCTGCTGGCCGATCCCAAGGAGCGGGCCGAGCACCTCATGCTGCTCGACCTCGGCCGCAACGACGTCGGCCGCGTCGCGGCAGCCGGGACGGTCGAGGTGACCGACAGCTACACCATCGAGCGCTACAGCCACGTCATGCACATCGTCTCCAACGTGGTCGGCCGGCTCGATACCGAGGCGCACGACGCCATCGACGCCGTGCTGGCCGGCTTCCCGGCGGGCACCGTTTCGGGCGCGCCCAAGGTCCGCGCCTGCGAGGTCATTGCCGAGCTCGAGCCCGAGACGCGCGGCCCTTACGCCGGCGGGGTGGGCTACTTCGCCCCCGACGGCTCGGTCGACAGCTGCATCGTCCTGCGCACCGGCCTGCTCAAGGACGGCGTGCTCCACGTCCAGGCCGGTGCCGGCATCGTCGCCGACAGCGATCCGGCGTACGAGCAGCGCGAGTGCGAAGCCAAGAGCGGCGCCCTCTTCGCCGCCGCCCGCGAAGCGATCCGTGTGGCGGGAGAAGCCGGGTTCGGGCAGTGAGCGGACAGTTCACGATCACCCTGGATTTCGACGAATACCTGGCCGCCAACTGGCTGATGGTGCGCCGGCGGATGCTCTGGCGAGGCGCTGCCAAGTTCGTGGCGACCACTTCCGTCCTCTATTCGCTCATGTTCATCGCCATCCGCTTCGTCGATGAGGGGCCGAGCCTGATCGGAGCGCTTTCGGAGATGGCGACCGGCGTCGCACTGGCGTTGGTCGTGATGGCGGTTCTGGGCGTCTACTGGCGCTGGTGCATTCCCAGGTCGGCACGCAAGACGTGGCCCCAGCTCCACCTCGACGGCCTGCCAACTCATCACGAGTTCGATAACCGGGGTATTCGCATCGCCAACGAGCTGGGCAGCTCGAATCTCGAATGGCAGATGCTGTCGAGCTGGACCGAAGACGAGCGGCTCTTGCTGATGTTCCGGACCAAGGCGATGTTCCATGCGGTGCCCAAGGCCCAGGTCCCGGCCGATCGCCTGGCCGCCTTGCGTGCGGAACTCGTCCGCGCCGGCGTGGCGACCCGGTGCTGAGGGCCGGCCTCGCGTGCGCGGGGGCCGCCCTCCTTCTCGCCGCCTGCTCCTCCGACGCCGCGCCGGACCGCACCGCGCCGCCCCCGCCGCCCTGCGAGGGTGCGACGTTCGAGGGCACGAGCTTCACCCACTGCACCGCCGTCCCCGGGCGCCACGCCATCCATGCGGTGCTCGGCCCCAAGGGCGGTGCGCCTTACCGCAGCCTGTCGCAGCTTGCGGTCGACCGCCCGGCCAGGAGCCCCGAGGTCGCCTTCGCCACCAATGGCGGCATGTTCGACGCCGAGGGCCTGCCCATCGGCTACTACGTCGAGGAAGGCCGCAAGCTCCACGCGCTCAACACCAAGGAAGGCTGGGGCAACTTCCACCTGCTCCCCAACGGCGTGTTCTACGGCGATGCCGGAGGAAGCTGGCACGTGCGCACCACGCAGGACTTCGCGAAGTCCGTGACCGACCGGCCGGACTTCGGCACCCAGTCCGGCCCGATGCTGGTGATTGGCGGGAAGCTGCACCCCGGGATCGACGCCAACGGCGCCTCGCTCAAGCTGCGCAACGGCGTCGGCGTCGACGCCAAGGGGCGGGCCCACTTCGTTATCTCGGACGAGCCGGTCTCGTTCGGCCGGCTCGCACGCTACTTCCGCGATCGCCTGCGCTGCCCCAACGCGCTGTTCCTCGACGGCAGCGTCTCCTCGCTCTGGGACCCGGAGCACGGACGGGTGGACGGCGGGCCGCCGCTCGGGCCCTTGATCGTCGTGGAGAAAACGGCAATGGGCGGGAAAACTGGGACGAAACCATGATCCTCGTCATCGACAACTACGACAGCTTCACCTGGAACCTGGTCCACTACCTGATGGAACTGGGCACGAAGGTGGAGGTGGTGCGCAACGATGCGCTCTCCGCCGGCCAGGCGATCGCCAGCGGCGCCAGCGGCTTCCTGCTCTCGCCCGGCCCTTGCACGCCCAACGAGGCCGGCATCAGCCTGGACCTGGTGGGCGCCGCGGCCGACGCGGGCAAGCCGCTGCTGGGCGTGTGCCTGGGCCATCAGTCGATCGGCCAGTACTTCGGCGGCAAGGTCGTTCGCGGGGGACTGATGCACGGCAAGACCTCGCCCGTGACGCACGACGGGTCCGGCGTCTTCGCCGGTCTGCCCTCGCCCTTCACCGCCACGCGCTACCACTCGCTGATCGTCGACGACATCCCGGAGCAGCTCGTCGTCAACGCGCGCTCCGACGACGGCCACGTGATGGGCTTCCGCCATGCGAGCCTGCCGATCCACGGCGTGCAGTTCCACCCCGAGAGCATCGCCACCGAGCACGGCCATGCGATGCTGGCGAACTTCCTGAACGCCTGCGGGCTCGAGGCGAAGCACCCCGAGCGGCCGGCGGCGGCATGATCCTTCCCGACCCGCAGCACCCCATCGCCGAGGACGAGGCGGAAGCCGCCTTCGGTGCCCTGCTGGACGGCGAAGTTCCCGAGGAGGAGGTCGCCGGCTTCCTCATCGCGCTGGCCGAGCGGGGGGAGACCGCGAGCGAGATCGCCGGCGCCGCCCGCGCGATGCGGACGCGCATGGTCGCGGTCCGGGCGCCCGAGAACGCCATCGACGTCTGCGGGACGGGCGGCGACGGCTACCACACGCTCAACGTCTCCACCGCGGTGTCGCTCGTCGTCGCCGCGGCGGGCGTGCCGGTCGCCAAGCACGGCAATCGCGCCGCCAGTTCCAAGTCGGGCGCGGCGGACACGCTGGAGGCGCTCGGCCTCGATCTCGACCGCGCGGTGGAGACCGCCGAATCGACGCTGTCCGAGATCGGCATCGGCTTCCTCTTCGCCGCGCGCCATCACCCGGCGATGGCGCGCCTGATGCCGCTGCGCCGGTCGCTGGGCCGTCGCACGATCTTCAACCTGATGGGACCGCTCGCCAATCCCGCGCAGGTGCGCCGCCAGCTGGTGGGCATCGCCCGGCCCGCCTACGTCCCGATCTATGCCGACGCGCTGCTGCGCCTGGGCACCGACCACTCGATGGTGGTCTCGGGCGACGAAGGACTGGACGAGCTGAGCCTGGCCGGCGGCAACGAGGTCGCCGACGTGCGCGGCGGCGAGCTGTCGATGCGGCGCGTGACCCCGCAGGAGGCGGGCCTGGCCGCCGCTCCGGTGGAGGCGATCCGCGGCGGCGATCCGGCGCACAACGCGCAGGCGCTCCATGCGCTGCTGATGGGCGAGCGCGGCGCGTACCGCGATGCCGTGCTGCTCAATGCCGCCGCTGCCCTGCTCGTCGCCGGAGAGGTCGCGAGCTGGGCCGAGGGGGTCGAGGAAGCGGCGGAGACGATCGACAAGGGCCTGGCCAAGGGCCTGCTCGACTGCTGGATCGCCGCGACCCGCGGCTGACGAGGAACCGATGTCCGACAAGCTGACCGAGATCTGTGACACCAAGCGCGCGGAAGTGGCCGACCGCAAGGGCTACGCCACGATCGCCGACCTCGACGCCCGCGCCGCCGTCCACGACGCGCCGCGCGGCTTCGAGGCGCGGCTGCGCGAAAGGGCAGCGGGCGGATTCGCGCTGATCGCGGAGATCAAGAAGGCGTCGCCCTCCAAGGGCCTGATCCGCGCCGATTTCCGCCCCGCCGAGCACGCGGTGGCCTACGCCCGCGGGGGCGCGGCTTGCCTGTCCGTGCTCACCGACGCCCCCTACTTCCAGGGGCACGAGGCGTTCCTGATGGACGCACGGGCCGCTTGCGCGCTCCCCGTGATCCGCAAGGACTTCATGGTCGATCCCTGGCAGGTGGCGGAGGCGCGCGCGATCGGCGCCGACGCCATTCTCATCATCGTCGCCGCGCTCGACGACGTGCTGATGGCGGAGATCGAGGCGGCGGCCCTGGAGCGGGGCATGGACTGCCTGGTCGAAGTCCACGACGAGGCCGAGATGGAGCGCGCCGCGCGGCTGCGCTCGCGGCTGATCGGGGTCAACAATCGCGACCTCAAGCGCTTCGTCACCGACATCGGCACCACCGAGCGCCTGGCCCCGCTGGCACCTGAAGGCACGCTGCTGGTCAGCGAGAGCGGCATTAACGGGCATGCGGACCTCCAGCGGCTGTCCGGCTGCGGCGCCCGCACCTTCCTGGTGGGCGAAAGCCTGATGCGCCAGGAGGACGTGGAGGCGGCCACCCGCGCCCTGCTCACCGGGGGCTGAGGCCGCGCCCCGAAAACTTGCGGCCTGGCTCTGTCCTACACGCGCCGAATCTGCCATCCCGGTGAACTGCACGCGCGGCCGTGCCGTTCGTACAACCTCTTCCGGGATCGCAAGCCACCCATGAGCAAGTCCCTCACCCACATCGATTCCGATGGCTCGGCACGGATGGTCGACGTCGGCGCCAAGGCCGAGACGCAGCGCCTGGCGGTCGCCTCGGGCCGCATCGCCATGTCGGCGAAGGCGCTGGCCGCGATCCGCGCCGGAGACGCACCCAAGGGCGACGTGCTGGGCACCGCCCGCATCGCCGGGATCATGGCCGCCAAGCGCACCGGCGAGCTCATCCCGATGTGCCACCCGCTGATGCTCGATGCCGTGAACCTCGACTTCGCGTTCGAGGCGGATGCGGTGCGTGCCACGGCCACGGCCTCGCTCACCGGCCGGACCGGCGTGGAGATGGAGGCGATGGTCGCCGCCTCGGTCGCGCTCCTGACGATCTACGACATGGCCAAGGCGCTCGACAAGGGCATGGTCATCGGCGAGGTCCGCCTTGTCGAGAAGCGCGGGGGCAAGTCCGGGCACTGGAAGGCGGAGGATCACCGCGCATGAGCCTGCCGCCGCCGATGCCGCTGGAGGACGCCCAGGCGCGCCTGCTCGCCCTCGCCGCGCCGCTCCCGATCGAGCGGGTCGACGTCGAGGGCGCGCTCGGGCGCTACCTCGCCGCGCCGCTGCATGCCCGCCGCACCCAGCCCGCGGCGGATCTGTCGGCGATGGACGGCTATGCCGTGGCGCACGGCGACCTCGCCGGGCCGTGGCGGATTGTCGGTGAAAGCGCGGCGGGGCACCCCTTCGCGGGCGCGGTGTCGGGCGGCACCGCAGTGCGGGTCTCGACCGGCGCGGTGCTGCCGCAAGGGACCGGCGCCGTGATCCTGCAGGAGGACGTGGCGCGCGACGCGGAGCGCCTGCACCTCTCGGGCGAAGCGCCGCATCCGGCGCACAAGCACATCCGGCCCTGCGGCATGGATTTCGCCGACTCGCACGAAGTCATTGCCCAGGGCACCCTCCTCGGCCCGGCGCAGGTCGCCCTCGCCCTCGCCGCAGGGCACAAGCACCTGCCCGTCTGCCGCCTGCCGCGCCTGGTGGTGATCGACAGCGGGGACGAGCTCGCCGCCGATCCCGAAGCTTGCGCCCCGCACCAGGTGCCGGCCAGCAACGGCGCCATGGTGCTCGCGCTCGCCCGCGCGCTCCCGGTCGACGCCCGGCGCCTCGGTCCGGTCGAGGACACGCTGGAGGCGATCACCGCGGCGCTGGAGGCCTCGGCCGAGGCGGACGTCATCGTTACCAGCGGCGGCGCTTCGGTGGGCGACCACGACCTGGTCCGCCCGGCGCTGGAGGCGTGGGGCGCCAGCCTCGATTTCTGGCGCGTGGCGATCAAGCCGGGCAAGCCGATCCTGGTCGCCACGCGCGAGCGCGCCGGGCGGCGGCAGATCATCCTCGGCCTCCCCGGCAATCCGGTGTCGAGCTTCGTCACCGCCTACCACTTCCTGATGCCGCTCCTGCGCGCGCTGCTGGGCGCGCGTGACGCGGTGGCGCGCCAGGTCACGACGCGCCTGGCGGCCCCGGTCCGCGCCAATGGGCCGCGCCGGGAGTTCCTGCGCGCGCAGTGGGACGGCGCCGCGGTGACGCCGCTGACGCTGCAGGACAGCGGCGCCCTGTCCTCGCTCTCGGCCAGCAACGTGCTGATCGACCGACCGGCCCTCGCCCCCGCCGCCGCGACCGGCGACGAGGTGCGCGTCTATCTGCTGGCAAGCGGCGGGATCGCTTGAAAAAATGCGCATCGTTGCTTGATTGTTCTCCCAATGTTCACTAGGAGAACATGGGTGGTCGGGGCGTCCCCGGCGCGGCGTTCATGAAAGGGCAGCGACAATGTTGACGCGCAAGCAGCACGAACTGCTCCGGTTCATCCAGACCCGGCTGGAGGAGAGCGGCATCTCCCCCAGTTTCGAAGAGATGAAGGAAGCGCTCGACCTCAAGTCGAAGTCCGGGGTGCACCGCCTGATCTCCGCGCTCGAGGAGCGCGGCTTCATCCGCCGCCTGCCCAACCGCGCCCGCGCGCTCGAAGTGCTGCGCCTGCCCGACGATACCGGCACCAAGGCGGTGCGTCCCGCCCCTGCCTCCGGCAGCGCTTCGGTGGCAGCGGCAGCGGCAGCAGCAACCGGGGCAGGCAAGGGCCGGTCGCCGCAGCGGACGCCGGCGCCCGCCAACGACGTCATAGAACTGCCGCTGCACGGCCGCATCGCCGCCGGCGTCCCGATCGAAGCTCTCGAAGGCCAGTCGACGCTGCCCGTCCCTGCCGCCCTGCTCGGGTCGGGCGAGCATTACGCGCTCGAGGTGTCCGGCGACTCGATGATCGAGGCCGGCATCCTCGACGGCGACTTCGCGCTGGTGAAGCGTACCAACACCGCGCGCGACGGAGAGATCGTCGTGGCCCTGGTGCGCGGCGAGGAAGCAACGCTCAAGTACCTGCGCCGGGAGGGCGGTCTCGTGCGCCTCGACCCCGCCAACGCCGCCTACGAGCCGCAGATCTACGGTCCCGACGAAGTGGAAGTCCAGGGCAAGCTGGCCGGCCTGCTCCGCCGCTACCACTGATCGCGCGCCGACTTCGCGGAAGCGGAGGCGGAGACGCGGCAGGGATTGGCGGCGCACTTCACGTTGCGTCTCCTTATCGCACCTCGCCGGCATCGTCCTGTCCGCCCATCCTTTGCGAAGGCCACTTCGACCAGCTTGAGGGCTGATCGCGGTCCTGTCCTGTGGCGGCGGCGGCCCCCTGCCCGCGCGCGCGCCGCAGCTTGCCTCTCGATCAACGCGGGCCGACTATAGCGCGGCCACCGGTTCGGGCAGGCGTTCACACAGGTTTCGCGGGACTGCGCAGACAGCCACGAGCCGCTCCACCGCTCTCCTGCGGGGCAGGGAAGCGCTGCGCAGGCAGCGAAGCGGCGCGGCGGCAGGGGGTCGGCTCGGCGGGACGCCACCAGCCATGCTCGCCCTGCCCAGCGGCCACCGTATGAATGCGCCGGGCGTCGACCCGGATCGCCAGTCCGCCGGTGCGGCCGAGCATGGTCCGGTCGACCTTCAGCCAGCGCGGATGGCAGCTTCGCGGCAGCCAGCGGTCCGAGATGACGATGTCCGCCCGGTCGCATGCGGCGGCGAGTGCGCGTTCGGGCACCGCATCGCGCCCGCGCGAGACGAGCACTTGCACCGTCCCTTTCCCCCGCTCCATCGCAAGCACGCAGAAGTCCCGATTGCAGCGTGCGCCCGGCCAGCGGTCGAGAGCGGCCGGTTCTCTCTCCAGCCCCGCCAGCTCCATCATGTTGTCCCGCGCGTAGCCTTCGCCGCCGTCCCGCAGCACGAAGACGCGGTCGCCTCCTTCGGTCACGATCCCCACGTGCCGCCCGTCTCCCGAGACCAGGATGTCCGGATGCGGGGCCAGCGCCAACAGGGCGGCGCCCGCCGCGGCCAGCGGGGCACCGAGCCAGCGTACCCGCCCGCTCCAGATCCCGATCCACAGGGCTCCAGCGACGAACGCCACGTAGGGCAGCGGACCCGCGGCCGGCAGCGTGGTGACCGCATGCGGCAGCGAGGCGAAGGCGTGCGCTATGCCGGTCAGCAGGTCGATCGCCCGGCCGGCGAGCCACCACAGCGGCCAGCCCGCGCCCACCACGTCGAGCAGGAGCGCGCCGGCGAGCAAGGGCATGACGGCGAAGGTCGTGAGCGGGATCGCCAGCATGTTCGCCAGCGCCCCGTAGACGCCGGCTCGGTGGAAGTGGTGCAGGCCGATGGGCATGAGCGCGAGGTCGATGACAACCCCGGTCAGCAAGAGCATGGCCAGGTGTCGCAAGGCCCGCGTGCCGACCGGCTCGTCGCGCGGGGCGAGCAACCGCCGCGCGGGTGCGGACGTGCTGACGGCGACGAGCGCCAGCACCGCGCCGAAGCTCATCTGGAAGCTCGGCCCCATCAGCGTCTCGGGCCAGAGCAGCAGGACGCACCATGCCGCCATCGCCAGCATCCGTAGCGACAGCGGCTCCCGCCCGAGCGCCAGGGCGGCCAGCACCAGCAGCGCCCCGATGCACGATCGCACCGTCGGCACCTCGGCGCCGGAGAGCAGCGTATAGCCCAGCCCCGCCAGGGCCCCGGCGCCGGCGGCCACGACCGGCAGCCGCACCCGCAGCGCCAGCCAGGGAAACAACGCGAGCACCCGCACCACCAGCAGGTACACCGCACCCACCACCGCGGACACGTGAAGCCCGCTGATCGAGAGCAGATGCGCCAGACCGGAATCGCGCATGGCCTCGGCGTCGGCTTCGGGGATGCCGCCCTGATCGCCCGTCACGAGAGCGATGGCGATGCCGGCGCCGCCCCCGGCCCCCACCTCGGGCCCGTTCCGGCCCGCGGCCCGGTCCTCCCCGCCGATGCCCTGCCGGATGTGATCGGCCAGCCCCTGCCGGAGCGCGGCGAGCCGTCCGCGCGAGCCGTCCCCCCTTTCGATCACCTCCAGCGGACCAAGGGCGGTACCGCTCGCAGCGATGCCCTTGAACCAGGCGGTCCGCGCGAAGTCGTAGGCGCCGGGCAGCATTGGCGCCGCGGGCGGCATCAGGCGCGCCCGGAACCGCACCAGGTCGCCAAGGGCCGGGCGGCTCGACAGCCCCTCGGCCGGCACGTTGATCCGCACTTTCAGCGCCCGTCCCGTGCCCGGCTCGCGCACCGCCATGACGAGGCGGTCGCGGGCGAGCGCAGGCTGCGGCTCGACGTCCAGGAGGCGCCCGACGAACACGCCGGAAATGGGCCGCGCGAGCGCCGACTCGCCCACCGCCGCGGACCGCGCCCAGACGGTTAGGCAACCCGCCGCGACCATCAGCGGCAGCACCGCCAGCGCGGCGGCGAGGTACGGCCACCGGTCGCGTCCGGACCACGGCGCGAGCGCCGCAGCGGCCACCAGGGCGCACCCCGCGCACAGGGCGATCCAGTGCGCCGCGGACGGCAGCGCGAACCACGCCGCGATGCCGCTGCCGAAGGCCACTACGAGCCACGGCGCACGATCGAATCCGGCCTGCGAAAGAAATCGCTCGAGGGCGGCCAAACCCCTCGACAAGTCGGCTCCGCTGTTCCATGGCCCCTGCTGCAGTGCAGCGGCACCCGCAGGAACCCGGGGCCGGTCAGAGAAAGTCGCCGCCTGGCTCGCCATGGCTGGCATAGGACAGGAAGGTTGGGTCGATGGCAAGCGGCAGTGCATCGGGCGGAGCGGCGGGCACGAAAGCCGTCGTCACGCGCTTTGCCCCCTCGCCCACGGGTTATCTCCATATCGGCGGCGCCCGCACCGCTCTGTTCAACTGGCTCTTCGCCCGCCACCACGGCGGCAAGTACCTCCTGCGGATCGAGGACACCGATCGCGCCCGTTCGACCGAGCCGGCCATCGAGGCCATCTTCGACGGCCTCTCGTGGCTCGGCCTCGGCGGGGACGAGGAGCCCGTCTTCCAGTTCGCGCGGTCCGACCGCCATGCGCAAGTGGCCGCGCAGATGCTCGACACGGGGCACGCCTATCGCTGCTACCTGACGCCCGAGGAGCTCGCCGAGCGCCGCCAGAAGGCGCAGGAAGAGCGTCGCCCGTTCCGGATCGACAGCGAGTGGCGCGATGCCGACCCGTCGACCTGGCCCGCGGACGCCCCGTGGGTGGTGCGCATGAAGGCGCCGCGCGCGGGCGAGACCACGATCGAGGACCTGGTCCAGGGCTCGGTGACGGTGAAGAACGAGGAAATCGACGACTTCGTCATCCTGCGCAGCGACGGCACGCCGACCTACATGCTGGCAGTGGTGGTGGACGACCACGACATGGGCGTCACCCACGTTCTGCGGGGCGACGACCACCTCAACAACGCCTTCCGCCAGCTCGTCATCATCGAGGCGATGGGCTGGGACGTGCCGGTCTATGGCCACGTTCCGCTGATCCATGGCTCGGACGGCGCGAAGCTGTCCAAGCGGCACGGCGCGCTCGGCGTGGACAGCTACCGCGACGAGCTCGGCATCCTGCCCGAGGCGCTGTTCAATTACCTGCTGCGGCTCGGCTGGGGCCACGGCGACGACGAGATCATCTCGCGCGAGCAGGCGGTCGCGTGGTTCGACATGGCCGATGTGGGCAAGTCGCCGTCGCGCTTCGACCTGGCCAAGCTGCAGAACCTCAACGGGCACTACCTGCGCGAGGCCGACGATGCGCGCCTGGCCGAGCTGGTGGCGGCCCGTCTCTCGGCTTCCGGGCAGGGCGTGGACGCAAGCGGCGCCGCGCTGCTGGCGCGCGCCATGCCCGTGCTCAAGGTCCGTGCCAAGGACCTCAACGAACTTGCAGAAGGCTCCGGCTTTCTGTTCGCCAAGCGCCCTCTCGCCATGAGCGAGAAGGCGTCGGCGCTCCTGACCGACGAGGCGCGCCAGCGGCTCGGCACGGTTCACGAGCGCCTGTCCGGTTCGGCTGACTGGACGCTCGAGGGACTGGAAGACAATCTGAAGGCATTGGCCGGGGAACTCGAAGTGGGTCTCGGCAAGCTCGCGCAACCCTTGCGGGCAGCCCTGACGGGTCAGACGACATCGCCGGGGATTTTCGACGTACTGGTATTGCTCGGACGGGAGGAAAGCCTGGCTCGCATCGGCGCGCAGGCGAACGTTTCCGCCGGGTCGCAGGCATAAGGAGAAAGTACTGGTGGGTGATCAGGCAAAATTGAGCGCTTCCGGCGCGGACTACGACTACCCGATCCTGAAGGGCAGCGTGGGACCCGACGTGATCGACATCCGCAAGCTCTACGGCCAGACCGGCAAGTTCACGTTCGACCCCGGGTTCACCTCGACGGCGAGCTGCGAGTCGGCGCTGACCTACATCGACGGCGACGAAGGCGTGCTGCTGCACCGCGGCTACCCGATCGGCCAGCTGGCCGAGAACTCGTCGTTCATGGAAGTGAGCTATCTGCTCCTCAACGGTGAACTGCCGAGCAAGGCGGAGCTCGAGAAGTTCGAGACCACCATCACCCGCCACACCATGGTGCACGAGCAGCTCGCCACCTTCTATCGCGGCTTCCGCCGTGACGCGCACCCGATGGCGATCATGTGCGGCGTGGTCGGCGCGCTCTCGGCGTTCTACCACGACTCGACCGACATCGCCGATCCCGAGCACCGCAAGATCAGCTCGCACCGCCTGATCGCCAAGATGCCGACGATCGCGGCGATGGCGTACAAGTACTCGGTTGGCCAGCCCTTCCTCTACCCGGACAACAAGCTCAGCTACACCGGCAACTTCCTGCGCATGACCTTCGGCGTGCCGGCGGAAGAGTACGAGGTGATCCCGGCGGTCGAGAAGGCGATGGACCGGATCTTCATCCTCCATGCCGACCACGAGCAGAACGCCTCGACCTCGACCGTGCGCCTGGCCGGCTCCTCGGGCGCCAACCCCTTCGCGTGCATCGCGGCGGGCATCGCCTGCCTGTGGGGCCCGGCGCATGGCGGCGCCAACGAGGCGGCGCTCAACATGCTGCGCGAGATCGGCACGCCCGACAAGATCCCGCACTACATCGAGCGCGCCAAGGACAAGAACGACCCGTTCCGCCTGATGGGCTTCGGCCACCGCGTCTACAAGAACTACGACCCGCGCGCGACGGTCATGCAGTCGACCGTGCGCGAGGTGTTCGAGGCGCTCAAGGTCGACGACCCGCTGTTCGAGACCGCGCTGCGGCTCGAGGAGATCGCGCTCAACGACCCGTACTTCGTCGAGAAGAAGCTGTTTCCGAACGTCGACTTCTACTCGGGCATCATCCTCTCCGCGATCGGCTTCCCGACCACGATGTTCACCGTCCTGTTCGCCCTGGCGCGCACGGTGGGCTGGGTCGCGCAGTGGAACGAGATGATCTCGGATCCAGGCCAGAAGATCGGCCGTCCGCGCCAGCTCTACACGGGCCCGACGCAGCGCGACTACGTGCCGCTCGACCAGCGCTGACGACAGGCCGCGCGCCGTCGCGGTCCTTAGGGAAAGCCCTCGCGCAAGCGGGGGCTTTTTCTTATGGCGCGGCCTTCGCCTTCCCGCCACAATCCCGCCGCATCCCGGGATCATCCTGTGGCAAACGGGGCGCGAAAACATGCTGTTCATTCGATTTCTGGCGATGATCCTGGGCCTGCTGGCGATAGCGCTGGGCCTCCTGTGGGTCGGCCAGGGCACCGGCGTCGTGCTGTGGCCCGAGGACAGCTTCATGCTGGCGGACCGCGGCTGGGCGGTTCGGGGCGCGGTTCTCGTGGTGGTCGGCGGGATCGTCGTCTGGCTGGCCCGCAAGGGCTGACGATCAAGCCTCGGCGTCGGCAGGAACCTCGAGGATGAAGCGCGCGCCCTCGCCGGGTGTGCTCTGGACGGTGAGGTCGCCCCCCATCGCCCGCGCCAGGCTGCGCGAGATGTAGAGGCCGAGCCCCGAGCCGCCGTCGCCGCTGCGGCCAAGCCGCTCGAACTTCTCGAACGCGCGGACCTGCTCTTCGGCGCTGAGGCCGGGACCCTCGTCCGCCACGATCACGCGGGCGCGATTCTCCGCAGGCTCCAGCGCGATGGCGACTCGCGAGTGCTCGGGCGCGTAGCGGATCGCATTGCCGACGAGGTTCAGCAGGACCTGCAGCACGCGCCGGAACTCGGCGGTCGCGGGAAGGGTCTGCTCGGGCGGGGGCGCGATCACCACGATGCCCTTCTCGCGCGCGCGGACGCCGAGGATGCCCGCCGCCTGGCGAGCCACCTCGGACAAGTCGATGCGGTCGGGCACGGTCGCGAACCCCTCCGCCTCCACCACTTCGAGGTCGGCCATGTCCTGGAGCAGAGCGAGCAGGAGCGCGCCGGCGCTGGCGATCTCGCCCGCATAGTCGGCATAGGCGTCAGGAAGGGGCCCGGCGAGCCGGGTGCGGATCGTCTCGGCATTGGCGACGATCCGCGCGATCGGCTGC
This sequence comes from Novosphingobium soli, assembly GCF_042432915.1. Classification (NCBI taxonomy): domain Bacteria; kingdom Pseudomonadati; phylum Pseudomonadota; class Alphaproteobacteria; order Sphingomonadales; family Sphingomonadaceae; genus Novosphingobium; species Novosphingobium soli. The sequence continues at coordinate 204,019 of NZ_JBHLWK010000009.1, read as the reverse complement.
TGGAGGACGGGGGCGAGATCCTGCCCGACAAGGCGGCGGGGCAAGGGCGCGATGCCGCCGACCGCCGCCGCAGGTGCAATCTCCGCCGGGGCCTGGTCGGACAGCAGGAGGAGCTCGAAGCCGGACGGCTCGAAGCCGGGGCGGCGGTGCGGGACCAGGGTGACCCGCCACTTGCGGCGCGATCCGGGCACGGCCACCGCCGATCCGTCGAGCAGGCGCCAGTGCAGCGGCTGCTGGTGGATCCCCTTCTCGGGCTGCAGGAAATCGGTCCAGTGCCGTCCGGTGCCTGCCGCCATCGCTGCCGTCACCTCACCCAGCTCCGGCACGTCGGAGAGCACCGCGATCAGGCGCTGCCCGGCGTCGAGCCAGGCGGAAAGCTCCGCCAGGTGGCGGTCGATCGACAGCCTGCGCCGCTCGGCCGCGGCGTCGTCGCCCAGCGGCAGCGGCGCCGCCTGCCAGCTGTGCACGCGGATGGCGCAGCCTGACCCGCCCTTGGCCGACCCGTCCTGGGCCGGCTCGACCTCGACCCAGGCGGAGATCGCGTCGCTGCCGTCGTGCGCGTGAATGGTCCGCGCCAGCCCCAGGCCCGAGCGGCGCACCTGGCGCACCAGCTGCAGGAGATCGGGAATGGCGATGGTGCCCGGCAGCTCGCCCCCGCAGCGCAAGTGGAGCCCGGCCAGAGGATCGTCCGCCGCCAGCAGCCGGTCGTCCCCGTCGCTGAGTCCCGATGCCAGGATGCTGCCGTTGGCCAGCATCACGTGTGCGCCGGAACGGGGGCCGCCGGGGCCAGGACGGGTGCGGCCGCGAGGAGCGCGCGCGCCTGCTCGGGTTGCAGCGGGTCGAGCGGTGGCAGCGGGACACCCGCGGGGTGAAGGGCGAGCAGCGCGCGGGTGATCGACGCGGAGGGCAGCCCCACGGCGCGCAGCATGAGGGCGAAGCGCGCCGCCTGCCGTTCGTGCGTCGCGCCGATCACCGCATCGCGCGTCGCGCCGCAACCGCCAGCCACGGCCGAGAGGAAGAGCGCGAGCCCGGCATGGGGGAGCGACAGTGCGGCACCCGCCGCTGCCAGCGCGGTCACCAGGCGGGCGGCCAGCGCCTCCCGCGACGGTTCCAGGCCAGACGGGCCTTCGGCGGCGTGCAGCCGATCGAGCCGGTCCGCAAGATCCCCGTCGCGGCCGACCAGCTTGCGCAAGATGGCGAAGACGCCCTCGCGCACCGCCTCCGGCAGATCGCGCAGGGGCAGGCTCATGCGCCGCTGCACCTGGCACCAGCGCCCCTGCGCCGCCAGGAAGGCCGAAGCGAGGTGCCGGACCGCGGGATCGACCGAGGCCATGCCCTCCTTCAGCAGGGGCGAGAACACCGGATCGAGGCCCAGGCGCAGCTGCAGCCGTTCGGTCAGCTGCCATTCCACCGCGAGGGCATGGACGTGCGAGAGCAGCGCCGCATCGTCCACGAAGGCGCGGGTCAGCACGTCGACGTCGCCTCCCACGTGGCCACAGGGGCGGGCCTCTCCGGCGAGGGCGTGCAGCACTTCTGCGGCGAGGTCGGCGATCATGCCGCGCACGCGGGCCAGGACATCCTCCCCGAACAGGCAGTCGTCCTCCAGCGAGACCAGGTAGCGCAGGATCGGCAGAGCGGTTCCGGCCACGGCATCCGCCCGCGCCAGTTCCTCGCGCAGTGCCGCTTCGACGCCCTCTGGGCCGGCCTTATGGACCGCTTCCTCGATCATGGGACGGGTCTAGGCGCCATATGGTTAAACCTGTGTTAGCCGTGACGCCGGGGTGGCAGCAGCAACGCCGCCGCCAGCAGCCCCACCGACAGCAAGCGCACCACCAGCAGGACCTGCCCGAAGCCCGAGGCCGCCGCAAGCACGGCGCCGAGCACCGCCCGGTCCGCGATCCACGCCGCGGCCGTGCCACCCGACACCCGCGGCACCAGGACCAGCAGCAGCATCAGGATCACCGGGGTGCAGAGCCAGGCAAGCACCGGCTCCCCCACGAAGCGGGAGGTATCGAGCAGCACCATCGCCGTGAACACGGCGTCCACCAGCCACACCAGTGCGTCCGCCCTCGGTATCGCGGGGGCCGGTTGCCCCAGCGCGTGCCGCTCGGCTGCGCGCAGCAGCCTACTGGCTTCGGTCAGCACCCAAGCGATCGCCACGAATGCGAAGCCCGCGGCCGCCAGCTCGAACCAGCCCAAACCCAGGGCGATCGCTAGCGCCGCAAGGACGGCGGCCGAAACGATGTTGCTGGCATTCCCGGCGTGAAGCAGCGAGGAGCCGAAGCTGAGCACCGCAAAGCGGGCCACCGCCCGGCCGGGAGGGCTGCCCCCCGGCTCGGCGAAGCGCGATCGCAGCCACTCGTTCTCCAGCGCATAAGCCTCGGCCTCGCTGCGGATCATGCGCCACCCCGAACCGGAGCGGATGTTCACCGGCACTTCGCGCATGGCCACGCCCGACTGGAGGGCGATCCGCGTCAGCGCGGAGGGCACGTCGCAATCGGCGGGCAGTTCGTGGAGCCGCTCCACCAGGTGTCCCGGCGCGCGCATGAGCCCCGCGCCGGCGCGATTGATGTCGATCCGCTCGAACCCGGCGGCCAGCGCTCCTTCCACCGGCTGGACCAGCACCACCGGCGCGCGGCCGTCCAGCAGCGCCACGGCGTCGGCCGGGTCGGCGAACAGCCCCTCCGAGATGACGACGAGTTCGTCGCCCGCCGTCACCAGCCCGGCGAGTTGCGAGGGACCGGTGGCGATGGTGAACTGGAGCCCGGCGTTCTCCGCGTCATGCTGGAGGGCGATCAGTTCGGGAGAGGTGCCGCGCGCCATGCACACGATGCGCTGGCAATCGAGCGCGAGCGCGAGGCCGAGCTGGTGCTGCGCGATGCTCGCACCCGCGACTCGCAGGAATGCACGCGAGAACGGCTGCCCCGCTCCCGCGGGCTCCGTCATGGCCAGCAACGCTATCCGCAAAATTCAACTCCAGCACCCTGCCCCGGTTTAGGCAAGGCCGGCGCGGGTGCCAAGCGAAAGGGGATGTCAGCCTCCGGAAAACGCCTGGAGATACGCCTTGAGCCTGCGCACCACCGTCGGCTCGCCGGGCGCAGCCTCCAGCGCGGCCTCCGCCAGTTCCAGCAGCTCGGCCGAATGGAAGCTGGCGGCAAGGCCCTTGAGCCGCATCGCGGCCATGTTCCAGTTGCCGTCGCAGCGCGCCCGGCCCAGCAGGTCGACCTGCCGTGCGACGCCTTCGCGGTAAGCGGCGCGCAGGTCCGCCGCAAGCGCGGGATCCCCGCCTGCCGCGGCAGCGAGCGTCGCTTCCAATGCGCCTGGTTCATAAGCCATTTCCCCAGGATAGTGGCGGGAGCGTTAAGCCGGGGTTTATTGATGCCCGGTCCGTGGTAACGTGGTTGGATGGTCGGGGAAAACAGGATCATCGCTTTCGGAGCCAACACTGGCGACACCGCCGGGGCCGAAGAGGACGCGCCGTCGTCTCCGACGCCCTCGGACTGGGACGACGCCTGGGTCGCCGCCGAAGACGGGGAGCCTGCGGCAGAGCCTGCCGCAGAGCCTGCCGCCCGCGCCTGGGTCCTGCCGACGCTGGCCGCGGTCAGCGTCGCGGGCTGGACGGTGCTGTTCGTGCTGGCCCAGCTTCCGGCACTGCGCGCCGGTCTCCCGCTCGCCCGAGTGCCCGAACTGGTGGCCCAGTGGAGCGCGCCCGTGCTGCTGATCGGCGTGGTCTGGCTCCTCGTGCTGCGGAACAGCACCCGCGAAGGCCGGCGCTTCGCCGACGCGGCAAGGCTGCTGTCGAACGAATCGACGCTGCTGGAGGCGCGGCTGACGACGGTGAACCGCGAGCTCAGCCTCGCTCGCGAGTTCGTGGCCGCGCAGTCGCGCGATCTGGAGGCGCTGGGCCGCATGGCGGCGGAGCGACTGTCGCAGAACGCAAGCCGGCTGCAGGAACTGGTGATCGACAACAGCGCGCGCGTCGAATCGATCAGCGCGGTGAGCACGGCGGCGCTGGACAACATGGAGAAGCTGCGCGGGCAGCTTCCGGTGATCGCGAGCTCGGCCAAGGACGTCAGCAACAACATCGTCCACGCCGGGCGCAACGCGCGTGCCGAGCTCGACGACATGATCCACGGCTTCAACCGGCTGAACGAGTTCGGCTCTGCCAGCACGCGGCAGGTCGCGCAGCTGCGCGACCAGGTGAACGAGACGTTGGATGGCTTCACGGCGCGGGGAGAGCAGCTCGAGCGTGTCGTCGCGGATCGCTTCCGCGACCTGCACCAGCGCAGCGAGGCATTCAGCGTCGAGCTCGACCGGCGCGAGGTCGACGCCCTCGCCGCCATTCGCAGCCGGGCCCAGGCACTGAACGGGGAAATCGAGGAGACCCGGCGGCAGCTGGACCGCGACGAGGCCGAGAGCCTCACCTCGCTGCGCGCGCGGCTGGTCGCCCTGCGCGACGAAAGCGACGTCGTTTCGCGCGCCCTGCACCGGGCCGAGGAGAATGCCGTCGAGGCTCTCAAGGGCACTCTCGCCGCCCTCGCCGAAGAGCAGTCCGCCACCGGCGCCGCGGTCCACCAGGCGCAGGAGGCCGCGGTCGAGGCGCTCGCCGCGCGTCTCGCCACCATCGCCGCCGAGGCGCGGCAGATGGACGAATCCATCGGCCTGCGCGCCGAACGCCTGGCGGCCGAGGCCGAGGAGCGGCAGGCGCGCCAGGTGGAGCAGGAGCGCCATGCCGTCGCGCGGATCGAGCACATGCTGGGCGATCTCGACGCCGCCATCGCCGAACGCCTGGAGCGTCACCGCATCCAGGCCGCGGCGCTGGCCGAACGCGCCGGCGCGGTGACGGGCGAACTGGCCCGCTACGACGCCCGGCTCGAGAGCATCGCCCACGGCGCGGCCCAGTCCGAAACGCGCCTCGCCGGCAGCCTGGGCGCGCTCACCGATCGGCTTGCCGCCGCGCGGGCGACGCTCGCCGCCACCGACCACGACGTCGCCAAGCTGACCGAGGACAGCGTTCGTCTTCTGGAGCTGATCCAGGCCAGCGCCCGGCACACGCACGAGGCCTTGCCCGAGGCGCTGGCGCTCTCCGAGGACCGCCTGCGACGGCTCCACGAGGGCCTGGGCGAACTCTCCGCCAAGCTGCGCGAGGCGGGCGAGCGCGGCGACGTGCTGGGCGCCGGCCTCGCGGCCTCCGGTGGCGTTCTGGACGCGCTGATCGCCGATCTGGCCAGCGCGCAGGACGCGATCGGCGCGCGGGGTGCCGACAACGCCGCCGTCCTCGACCGCCTGCTCGGCACGCTCGGCCGGATCGACGGCGCCCTGGACGCCACGCGCGGCAAGGCGGCGCAGGCGCTGGAGGGCGCGATCGCCGACCTCTCGGCGGGCCTGGTCACGACCGTCGCGGCGATCGAGGACGACAGCGCCGCGCGTATCGCCCGCGTCGCGCAGACGCTGGGGGCAGAGAGCGCGCAGGCCATCGACAAGGCCATGCGCGGCAAGGTCGCGGAGGTCACCGGGCAGCTCGAGCAGGCGGTCGCCCATGCCGCCGGGGTCACGCGCGAAGCCACGGTGCAGCTGCGCGACCAGCTCGCGAAAGTGGACGATCTCGTCGCCAGCCTGGAAGGTCGCGTGGCCGAAGCCCGCAACCGCGCCGAGGAGCAGGTGGACAACGACTTCGCCCGCCGCGCCGCGCTCATCACCGAGGCCCTCAACTCCAACGCGATCGACATCGCCTCGGTGCTGTCCAGCGACATCGCCGACACCGCCTGGGCCGCGTACTTGCGCGGCGACCGCGGCATCTTCACGCGCCGCGCGGTCAGCCTTCTGGACGCCAGCGAGACCAAGGCCATCCAGCAGATTTTCGAACGCGACGATGCCTTCCGGGCCAACGTCAGCCGGTACATCCACGATTTCGAATCGATCCTGCGCGAAGTCCTGTCCACGCGCGACGGTAATGCCCTAGGGGTGACGCTTCTCTCCTCAGACATGGGCAAGCTCTACGTGGCGCTGGCGCAAGGGATCGAGCGCCTGCGCAACTGAGCGTGAATTGGTCATGCCGCGGGACGGCGGGCGGGCCCCCGCGATGCTCATGCCGGGGGGTTACGGGCAGGCACCCTGCCACCGCGCGTAAGCAGCCGCACCGGTGGTTGGGGGGAAGGCCCTCCCACAAAGCAACGTCACATGCGGATAAGGCGGCTCAGGCAGGGAATGCCGGTAGAACCACCAATGTGCCGTCGCCTCCCCCCCGGAGGCCGATGTATATTGGGAAAATAGACTTGGTAAAGACCTGATAAGGATAAAACCCGATCAATATCCCAAGTCATCCACCGGTGGCTTTCCGAAGACGTTCAGGTCCTCCACGGTAATCCACTGATAGGCATAGTTGGCATAGTAGAGCCCGAAAAGGACAAGCGCGAGAACCGTGGCGCGGCGCGCGATCAGTCCCGGCCGGAAATTGACCGGCGCGCTGTCTGCATGCCCCTTCCCGACCTGATGGCCCTCCACCTGGTCGGGCGTGCGCAGTCCGAACGGCATCACGAGGAACGCGCTCAGCACCCAGAACAGCGCATAGATCGCCACGATCGAGGTCCATCTCATCGCCATAGGGCTCAGTCCTCCAGCAGCAGCACCTGGACCTGCGGCTTCTTGCCCGACCAGCGGGTGGCGGCGCGCCGAGCGGCCAGGCGGGCGGCTTCGATCCGCGCATCGCGATCCCCCCTTCGGGCGCGGTTCAGCGCCTCGGCGACGTCGCGCTTCGTCTCCGCGACGTAGTCGGCATAATCCTCGTCCAGTGGTAGCCCGATCGCCGACACCTCGACATGGCCGCGGCGGTCGGCCGCGACCGAGACGACGCCGTTCCAGGCGATCCGCCGGCGCATGACCATGGCATCGCCGTCAGCCGGAGCGATGATGTCCCCGTCGAGCACGAGCCGCCCTGCTCGAACTTCGCCGAACTTGCCGGGGTGTTCGGGAGCAAGGCGCACGAGATCGCCGTTCTTCTGGAAGATGGCCTTGGGGATGCCGCAGGACAGGCCGAGGCGCGCCTGCTCTTTCATGTGGCGGATCTCGCCGTGGACCGGCACCAGGATCTTCGGACGCACCCAGCTGTAGAGCGCCTGCAGCTCCGGCCGGCCCGGGTGCCCGGAGACGTGGATGGGGCTTTGGCGGTCGGTGACGACCACCACGCCGGCTTCCGCCAGGCGGTTCTGGATGCGGCCGATCTGGATCTCGTTGCCGGGGATCTGCCGGCTGGAGAACAGGACGACGTCGCCCTTGTCCAGCTTGATCGGATGGTTGCCTTCCGCGATGCGGGCCAGCGCCGCGCGCGGTTCTCCCTGCCCGCCGGTGGCGACGATCAGGACGTCGCCGCGCGACAGGTCCATCGCGGTCTCGGGGTCGATGAGTGCGGGCAGGTCCTGGAGGTAGCCGCAGGACTGGCCGGTCGCGATGATGCGGTCGAGCGATCGTCCGGCCACGCAGAGCTGCCGCCCCGTCCGGCGTGCCACTTCGCCCAGCGTCTGGAGCCGGGCGACGTTGGAGGCGAAGGTCGTGACCAGCACGCGGCGCCCTTCGTGGCGCTTCACCTCCTCCAGCAGCCCGCGATAGACCTCGCCTTCGGACCCGGACGCCTCGGGATTGAAGACGTTGGTCGAATCGCAGACCAGCGCGAGCACACCCTCGTCGCCGATGGCGGTGAGTTCCGCCTCCGTAGCGGGAGTGCCCACCTGCGGTTCGTCGTCGATCTTCCAGTCCCCAGTGTGGAAGATGCGGCCATAGGGCGTGTCTATCAGCAGCGCGTTACCCTCGGCGATCGAGTGCGCCAGCGGCACGTAGCGCACGCCGAAGGGACCGACCTGGAAGGTCTCGAGATCTTCGACGACGATCAGCTCGACCTCGCCCAGCAGGCCTGCTTCCTCCAGCTTGGCCGCGACCAGCTTGGCAGTGAACGGCGTCGCGTAGAGGGGGACGCCCAGCTCCTCGGCGAAGTAAGGGACCGCGCCGATGTGATCCTCGTGCGCGTGGGTCAGCACGATGCCGAGCAGGTTCTCCCGCTCCGTCTCGATGAAGTCGAGGTCGGCGAAGACGAGGTCCACGCCGGGGTACTCGTTGCCGGAGAAGGTCATGCCAAGATCGACCATGAGCCACTTGCCCTGGCATCCGTACAGATTGACGTTCATTCCAATCTCGCCCGAGCCACCCAGAGCGCAGAAGAGAAGTTCATTACCAGGAATCACTGAAACGTTGCCCTTTCGGCAAGAATGGCGAGGCCCTCGATGGTGAGGTCCGCATCGACGGCGTCGAAGATCTGCGTGGCTTCCTGGAACAGCACGGCCAGGCCGCCGGTGGCGATCACCTGGGCGGGGCGGCCGATCTCGGCGCGGATGCGGGCGATCAGGCCCTCCATCATCGCGACGTAACCCCAGAACACCCCGATCAGCATCTGGTCCTCGGTGTTGCGCCCGACCACGCTGGTGCTCTTGGGTGCCTCGATGGCGATGCGCGGCAGCTTGGCGGTGTTGCCGACCAGCGCATCGAGCGAGAGATTGATGCCGGGCGCGATGATGCCGCCCTTGTAGGCTCCGTTGAAATCGATCACGTCGAACGTGGTCGCGGTGCCGAAGTCCACCACGATGAGATCGCCCGGGTGCTTGGCATGGGCGGCGATGGCATTCACCGCGCGATCGGCGCCGAGCGAGCGCGGCTCGTCCACGTCGATGTCGATGGCGTACTCCGCAGCGCCCTGGCCCGCGATGAGCGGCTCCACGTGGAAATAATGACGCGCCAGTATCTCGAGGTTGTGCAGCGCGCGCGGCACCACCGTGGAGATGATGATCCGGTCGACCGCCTTGGCTTCTACCCCGCGGATGGCGAGCAGCTGCATCAGCCAGACGGCGTATTCGTCGCCGGTCCGCCGCGGATCGGTGGCGATGCGCCAACGCCCTCGGATGGTCCGCCCTTCCAGCAGAGCGAAGACGACGTTGGTGTTGCCGGCGTCAATGGCGAGCAGCATGGCTCTTCATGTTCCTCATACTAGCAGGACGTCGCCGGCATGGATCGTGCGCAGCGAGCCGTCCTCGAGGGTCAGCCGCAGGTTTCCGTCCTCGGCCAGTCCCGCGAAGGCTCCGTGCACTTCCCCCTCCCCGGACGGCAGCACCCGCAGCGGCGTTCCCAGCGGGTGCGCGGCACTTTGCCAGCGACGCAGGAGCGGAGCAAGGCCGGCCGAGCGCCAGCGCAGGAGTTCGCGCGCGAAGGTCTCGGCCAGCGCCCCGGCGAAACGGTCGCGACCGGGCGCCGCGCCGTGGTCCGCCAGCGCGGCGACGGACCGACCCGGCACGTCCGGAGCACTGGCCAGGTTCACGCCGATGCCGACGATCACCACTCCGCCGATCATCTCCAGCAGGATCCCGGCGACCTTGGCGCCCTCGCGCAGCAGGTCGTTGGGCCACTTCAGCCGCAGGTCGCGGACACCCAGCTCGCCGATCGCCTCATGGACGGCCAGCCCGGCCAGCAGCGCCAGCGTCGCGGGAGCGGGATCGCCGGTCCCGGGGCGCACCACGGTCGATCCCATGAAGTTGCCGGCACCGTCGTTCCAAACCCGGCCGAGCCGGCCCCTGCCCGCCGTCTGGCGATCGGCGACGAGCCAGGTGCCTTCGGGCAGGTACTCTCCGGTGGCGAGCCGGCTCGCCACATCCGCGTTGGTCGAGCCGGTCTCGTCTACGACTTCGATCAAAGCGCGTGGAACAAGGCGGTGGCGGCGGTGTCGGTCAGGCCCTGCAGCCATCCGCTGAGAAGGTAGCCCAGCGGCGAGATGAACAGGCAGGTGACCACCAGGATCGCCTTGTGCCACACGTCGCTCTCACCCTTCACCACGTCGGCCGGCTCGTCGAAGTACACGACCTTGACGACCTTGAGGTAATAGAAGGCGCCGATCACCGAGGCTGCGAAGCCGATGAACGCCAGCGCCATCATGTCGGCCTCGACGGCGGCCTGGAAGACCAGGAACTTGCCCCAGAAGCCGAACAGCGGCGGGATGCCGGCGAGGCTGAACATCACGATCGCGAGCGCCAGCGCCAGCCCCGGCCGGGTGCGCGACAGGCCGGCGAAGCTGGAGAGCTCCTCCACCGCGCGGCCGTCCGCGTCCTTGAGCATCAGGATGGTCACGAAGCCGGCGACAGTCATCGCCACGTAGATCACCATGTAGAACAGCATGGCGGAGGCGCCCTGCGCATTCGCGGTGGCCAGGCCGACCAGAATGAAGCCGACGTTGTTGATCGACGAATAGGCCATCAGGCGCTTGATGTTCTTCTGCCCGATCGCACCCAGCGCACCGACCACGATCGAGGCGAGCGCGATGAACACGATGATCTGGCGCCACGCCGCGGCCTGGTCTCCGAAGGCATCGAGCATGACGCGCATCGTCAACCCGACCGCGGCGACCTTGCCGGCCGTGGCGAAGAACTTCGTCACCGGCGTGGGGGCGCCTTCGTAGACGTCCGGCGTCCACATATGGAAGGGCACCGCGCTGATCTTGAAGGCGAGGCCGGCCAGCATGAACACCACGCCGAACAGCGCGCCGTTCGACAGGTTGTTCGACAGGGCGGCGTCGATGCCGCTGAACGCGGTGGTGCCGGTGAAGCCATAGGTCAGGCTCATGCCGAAGAGCAGGATGCCCGAAGCCAGCGCGCCCAGCACGAAGTACTTGAGGCCCGCTTCCGCCGAACGCCCGTCGGTCCGCATGAACGCCGCCAGCACGTAGGCGGCCAGCGAGTTCATCTCCAGGCCGATGTAGAGCGCCAGCAGGTCGCCCGCCGAAACCATCAGGCCGCTGCCGAGCGCCGCAAACACCACCAGGATCGGGAATTCCGCGCGCATCGCGCCGAGCCGGTCGAAGAAGGCCGGCGCGAGCACGAGCGTGGACGCCGCCGAAAGGTAGATCAGGATCTTGGCGAAGCTGGAGAAGGCATCAGCGCGGACCTGGCCGAAGAACGCGGAGGTGTCCGGTCCCATCGCGCCGTCGCACAGCGCCGGCGCGACGAGGAAGGTGGCCCCGACCAGCGCCGTGACGGCGAGGATCGAGATCAGGCGGCTTGCCTTGTCACCGCCCCAGGCGGCGATCAGGAGCAGGACGAGGCCTGCGATGCTCAGCGTTTCTTCCGGCGCGATCAGGCGCAGGGAGTGCGACCAGTCCATCAGTGTGACCCCCCGTGCGCAGCGGCTTCTTCGTGCGCAGGCTTAGCTTTTCCAGGTGTAGGCTTGCTGTCGCTGGCCGGCTTCGCACGGGCGAGGCGGGCGTCGAGCGCAGCAATGTCGGCGCGCATCGGCGCAATGAAGCTCTCCGGGTACACGCCCATCCACAGCACCGCGAGGCCGAGCGGAACCACCATCAGCAGTTCGCGCGCGTCGAGGTCCGGCATGGCGGCGGCATCGGCGTTCTTCTGTTCGCCGAAGACGACCCGGCGATAGAGATAGAGCATGTAGGCCGCGCCCAGGATGATGCCCGTCGTGCCGATCAGCGCCGCCGAGGTCGAAGCCTGGTAGATGCCGCCCAGGCTCAGGAACTCACCCACGAACCCGCTGGTGCCCGGAAGGCCGATCGAGGCCATCGTGAACAGCAGGAAGAACAGCGCGTAGCGCGGCATGTTTATGGCGAGGCCACCGTAGCGATTGATCTCGCGGGTGTGCAGCCGATCGTAGATGACGCCCACGCACAGGAACAGCGCGCCCGAGACAAGGCCATGGCTCAGCATCACCAGCATCGAGCCTTCCAGGCCCTGTACGTTGAACGCGAACAGGCCGAGCGTCACGATCGCCATGTGCGCGACCGAGGAGTAGGCGATCAGCTTCTTCATGTCGCTCTGCACCAGCGCGATGAGCGAGGTGATGACGACGGCCGCCATCGACAGGCCCCAGATCAGCGGCGCGAAGTACGCCGAAGCCTCGGGGAACATCGGCAGCGAGTAGCGGATGAAGCCGTAGCCGCCCATCTTCAGCAGCACGCCCGCCAGGATGACCGACCCGGCGGTCGGCGCCTGGACGTGCGCGGCGGGAAGCCAGGTGTGGACCGGCCACATCGGCATCTTCACCGCGAAGCTGGCGAAGAACGCGAGCCACAGCCAGGTCTGGACCTTCGGGTCGAAGTCGTAGGCCATCAGCGTCGGCACGTCGGTGGTGCCGGCGGTGTGGACCATCCACAGCATCGCCACCAGCATCAGCACCGAGCCGAGCAGCGTGTAGAGGAAGAACTTGTAGGAGGCGTAGATGCGGTCGGCGCCGCCCCAGATGCCGATGATGAGGTACATCGGGATCAGGCCGGCTTCGAAGAACATGTAGAACAGGAAGATGTCCTGCGCCATGAACACGCCGAGCATGAGCGTCTCGACGAGCAGGAACGCCGCCATGTACTCGCCCACCCGCTTCTCGATCGACTGGCTCGCGCCGATGCAGATCGGCATGAGGAAGACCGAGAGCATGATGAGCAGCAGCGCGATGCCGTCGATGCCGAGCGCCCAGGAGAAGCCCGAGAAGATCTCGAGCCGCTCGGTGAATTGCCACTGCGCGCCGCCGATGTCGTAGCTGGCCCAGAGGACGACGCCGAGCACCAGGTCGACGAGCGTGGCGGCGAGAGCGACGGTGCGCGCCGCCTTGGCTTCAAGGAAGAGGCAGGCCAGTGCGCCGAGCAGCGGCACGGCCAGCATCAGGCTGAGGATCGGAAAACCACTCATCATCTTATCCCGCGATCACCCAGCTGATGGCGCCGACGAGGCCCAGCAGCATGACAAGAGCGTAGCTGTACAGATAGCCCGACTGGACCTTCTGCGCGTAAGTCGAACCCCGCGCCACCACGGCGGCGGCACCGTCGGGGCCGAACCGGTCGATGATCCCGACGTCGAGCACCTTCCATAACACGCGGCCGAGCCAGAAGGCGGGCACCACGAAGACGTAGTGATAGAGCTCGTCGAACATCCACTTGCGGTACACGAAGGTGTAGACCGGGCCGAGCTGGTCGGCGACCGCCTTCGGGAAGTCGAGGTTGCGCAGATACCCGTACCATGCGGTCAGCAGACCAAGCGCCATCACCGTGAACGGCGCCCACTTCACCCAGGTCGGGACGCCATGCATGGCGTGGATCAGGTGCTCGTGGAACACCAGCGCACCCTTCCAGAAGGCGCCCTCGCCGTCCGACACGAACGCGTGCTCGAAGACGAAGCCGGCGAAGATCGCGCCCAGCGACAGGATCAGCAGCGGCAGCAGCATCACCAGCGGGCTCTCGTGGGGGTGGTAGCCGCCCGTGCCGTCGCCGTGCGTGGTGTAGATCGGACCGCCCGAACCCAGGTCGGCCGCGCCGTGGCCATGCGCGTCGTGGTGCTCGGTGCTTTCGCCCGCGTCTTCCTGCGCCGCAGGACCGTGGCCATGCGGATCCTGCGTCGGATCGCCGTGGCCGTGCGCGCTGTCGTGCGCATGCGCGTGATCGTCATGACCGTGGCCGTGGGCGTCGTGCACCGCGTGCTGGATGTGCTCCGACTGGATCCAGCGCGGCTTGCCGAAGAAGGTGAGGAACACCAGGCGCCACGAGTAGAAGCTCGTCATCAGCGCCGCCAGGATGCCCATCCAGAAGGCGAACTGGCCGACCGAGGTGCCCGAGCCGAACGCCGCCTCGAGGATAGCGTCCTTCGAATGGAAGCCCGCGAAGCCCGCGAAGCCGGCGATGCCGACGCCGGTGATGGCCAGCGTACCCGCCGTCATGGTCCAGAACGTAATGGGGATGTGCTTACGCAGGTTGCCGTAGAAGCGCATGTCCTGCTCGTGGTGCATCGCATGGATCACCGAACCGGCACCGAGGAACAGCAGCGCCTTGAAGAAGGCGTGGGTGAACAGGTGGAACATGGCCGCGCCATAGGCGCCCACGCCCGCGGCGAAGAACATGTAGCCCAGCTGCGAACAGGTCGAGTAGGCGATGACGCGCTTGATGTCCCACTGCGTGCAGCCGACGGTGGCGGCGAAGAAGCAGGTGGCGGCGCCGACGAAGGCGATGACGTGCATCGCCGTCTCGCTCGTCTCGAACATGGGCGACAGGCGGCAGACCATGAAGACGCCCGCGGTGACCATCGTCGCCGCGTGGATCAGCGCCGAAACGGGGGTCGGGCCTTCCATCGCGTCGGGAAGCCAGGTGTGCAGGCCCAGCTGCGCCGACTTGCCCATGGCACCCACGAACAGCAGGAGGCAGATCACCGTCATGGTGTCGATGCGCATGCCGAGGAACCCGATCGTCGAGCCGGCCATCGCCGGCGCGGCGGCGAGGATCTCGGGGATCGACACGGTCCCGAACACCAGGAAGGTGCCGAAGATGCCGAGCATGAAGCCGAGGTCACCGACGCGGTTGACCACGAAGGCCTTGATCGCGGCGGCGCCGGCGGACGGCTTGCGGAACCAGAAGCCGATCAGGAGGTACGAGGCCAGGCCCACGCCTTCCCAACCGAAGAACATCTGCACCAGGTTGTCCGCGGTCACCAGCATCAGCATGGCGAAGGTGAACAGCGAGAGGTACGCGAAGAAGCGAGGCTGGTCCGGCTCCTCGCTCATGTAGCCCCACGAGTAGAGGTGCACGAGCGCCGAGACCGAGGTGATGACCACCAGCATGACCGCCGTCAGCGAATCGACGCGCAGCGCCCAGTCGAACGTCATCGAGCCCGAGGCGACCCACTTGAGCACGGGGACCACGTGCGCCTCGGCGGTACCATTGAGGAAGCCGAGGAAGATCGGCCACGACAGCGCGCAGGCGACGAACAGCGCGCCGGTCGTCAGCACCTTGGGCACGAGGAACCCGAACGACTTGTTCGCGAACCCGGCCAGGATCGACGCCAGAAGCGGCAGGAAGACGATGAGGAGGATAGACAAGGCCTTATCCCTTCATCCGGTTGACGTCGTCGACGGCGATGGTGCCGCGGCCACGGAAGTAGATCACGAGGATAGCGAGCCCCACTGCGGCCTCGCCGGCGGCGACCGTCAGCACGAACATGGCGAAGATCTGGCCAGTCAGGTCGTGCAGGAAGGCGCTGAACGCGACGAGGTTGATGTTCACCGCAAGCAGGATCAGTTCGATCGCCATCAGGATGACGATCACGTTCTTGCGGTTCAGGAAGATGCCGAGGACACCGAGCACGAAGAGGATCGAGCTCACGACCAGGTAATGTTCGACGCCGATCACAGCTGGACCCCCTTGCCGATCTCCGGCTTCACGTTGAAGGTCGCGTCCTCGGGACGACGCTGGACCTGCTTGGCGATCTTCTGGCCCCGCGTGTCGCTGCGCTGACGGTGGGTCAGGACGATGGCACCGATCATGGCGACCAGCAGGATCACGCCGGCAGCCTCGAACAGGAACAGGTAGCGGCCGTAGAGCAGCGCTCCGATCGCCTCGATGTTGGAAGCGCCCGCAGGCGTAGCGGCGGTGCCGTCGGGCGTGCCCAGGTCCAGCGACCCGGCGCGGTAGGCGCCGATGCCCAGGACGATCTCGGCCAGCAGCACGATCGCGACCAGCGCCCCGAACGGGAAGTAGCGCACGAAGCCTGCCCGCAGTTCGGCGAAGTCGATGTCCAGCATCATGACGACGAACAGGAACAGCACCGCGACGGCACCGACGTAGACGATGACCAGCAGCATCGCGATGAACTCGGCGCCGGTCAGCACCATCAGGCCGGCGGCGTTGAAGAACGCCAGGATCAGCCAGAGCACCGAGTGCACCGGGTTGCGCGCGAGGATGGTGATCGCGCCGGAGGCGACGGTCATCACCGCGAAGAGGTAGAAGGCGATTACGTGTATCATGGAAGCCCGTTTCCTTGCGCGCGCCGGTTAACGGTACGGCGCGTCGGCTTCAAGGTTCGCGGCGATCGCCCGCTCCCACTTGTCCCCGTTCGCCAGCAGCTTGGCCTTGTCGTAGAGCAGTTCCTCGCGCGTCTCGGTCGCGTATTCGAAGTTCGGCCCCTCGACGATCGCGTCCACCGGGCAAGCCTCCTGGCAGAAGCCGCAGTAGATGCACTTCGTCATGTCGATGTCGTAGCGCGTGGTCCGGCGCGAACCGTCCTGCCGCGGCGCGGCCTCGATGGTGATCGCCTGCGCCGGGCAGATCGCCTCGCACAGCTTGCACGCGATGCAGCGCTCCTCACCGTTGGGATAACGGCGCAGGGCGTGCTCGCCGCGGAAGCGGGGCGAGAGCGGGTTCTTCTCGAACGGGTAGTTGATCGTCGCCTTGGGCTTGAAGAAATACTTCAAGGTCAGCCAGTGCGCCTTCACGAACTCCCAGAGCGTGAAGCTCTTGATGAGATGTGCGACGGTCATGCGAAGTGTCCGGTAGCCATGAGGTAGCCGCTGACGATCACGACGAAAGCCAGCGAGACGGGGAGGAAGACCTTCCAGCCCAGGCGCATCAGCTGATCGTAGCGGTAACGGGGAACCGTCGCCTTCACCCAGCTGAACACGAAGAAGAAGAAGAAGACCTTGAGGAGGAACCAGATGAAGCCCGGCACCAGGTAGAGCACGGGAATGTCCAGCGGCGGCAGCCATCCGCCCCAGAACAGCGTCGCGTTGAGCGCGCACATGAGGAGCACGTTGGCGTATTCACCCAGCCAGTAGGCGGCGAACGCCATCGACGAGTACTCGGTCTGGTAACCCGCGACGAGCTCGGATTCGGCCTCGGTGAGGTCGAACGGCGCGCGACCGGTTTCCGCCATGCCCGAGATCAGGAACATGATCGCCATCGGGAAGAGCAGAGGATTGAGGCCGAAGCCGTTGAAGATGCCCAGGATATGGCCCTTCTGCGCGGCGACGATGTCGTTGAGGTTGAAGGTCCCCGCCCACAGCACGACGCAGATCAGGATGAAGCCGATCGAGACTTCGTACGAGATCATCTGCGCCGAGGCGCGCATCGCCGAGAAGAACGGGTACTTCGAGTTGGAGGCCCAGCCCGCCATGACCGTGCCGTAGACGCCCAGCGAGCTGATCGCGAGCACGTAGAGCAGGCCGACGTTGATGTCCGCCAGCATCGCGCCCGAGTTGAACGGGATCACCGCCCAGGCCATCAGCGCGACCGTGAAGGTCACCACCGGCGCGATCAGGAACAGGCCCTTGTTCGCCGCCGAAGGCACGATGGTTTCCTGGAGGAACACCTTCAGGCCGTCCGCGAAGGACTGCAGCAGGCCGAACGGCCCGACGACGTTGGGCCCGCGGCGCAGCGCCATGGCGGCCCAGATCTTGCGGTCGACGTAGATGATCATCGCGACGGCGAGCATCAGCGGCAGCGCGATCAGCAGGATGCCGCAGATGGTCGCGACGAACCACGCCCACTCGAAGCTCATGCCCAGGGATTGGAAGAAGGACGTCATTCCGCGGCCTCCGCGAAGTCCTCGCCGTGCAGCAGCTCGGCCGAGCAGCGCTGCATCGTCGCGCTGGCGCGCGCGATGGGGTTGGTCATGTAGAAGTCCTTGATCGGATAGGCGATCACGCCCGAGGCCGAGCCGCCCCCGGCGGGAAGCGCAGCGCCGTAGTCGGCAAGCCCCTCTTCCCCGAGCGCCGGCACCGCAGCGACCATGGCGGCCCGCAGTTCGTCGAAGCTGTCGAACCCGACCGAGACGCCGAAGGCATCGGCCAGCGCACGCAGGATGGTCCAGTCCTCGCGCGCGTCGCCCGGCGCGAAGACGGCCTTGTCGGCCCACTGCACGCGGCCTTCGGTGTTGACGTAAGTCCCGGCCTTCTCGGTGAAGGCGGAACCGGGCAGAATGACGTCGGCCGCGTGGGCGCCCTTGTCACCGTGATGGCCGATGTACACGATCATCGAGCCGGCGAACTGGGTGTAGTCCACTTCGTCCGCGCCGAGCGAGATCAGCACCTTGGGCCTGGCCGCCACGATGTCGGCGATACCGCCCTTCTGTGCGTAGCCGAGCATCAGCCCGCCCATGCGCGAGGCCGCCATGTGCAGCACGTTGAAGCCGTTCCACGCGGTGCCGTCCTCGAGCGTGCGCACGAGGTTGAGCTGCCCTGCGACCGACAGCGCCGCCTCCAGCCCGCCGCGGCCGAGCGCCGCACCGCCGAGGATGACCGCCGGACGCTTCGCGCCCGACAGCGCGTCCCAGACGTGCTGCGGCAGACCGCCGAGCACCGACAGGTCCTCGCCCAGGAACTCGCCGCCGAAGGTGGTCTCCCACTCCGGGCCGATCAGGAACACCCGCGCGCCGCGCTTTACCGCCTTGCGCAGGCGGACGTTCACGAGCGGCGCCTCCCAGCGGACCATCGAGCCGACGATCAGGATCGCGTCGGCCGTTTCGATGCCGTTGAAGGTCGAGTTGAAGTTCACCGCCGCCAGGCTGGACGTGTCGTAGTCCATGCCGGTCTGGCGGCCTTCGAGCAGCGTCGAGCCGAGCGCACCGACGAGCGCCTTGGCCGCGAACATCGTCTCGCAGTCGACCAGGTCGCCCGCGATGGCGCCGATCGAGGCGCCCGGGTTCAGCGTGGCGATGGCGGCGAAGGCCTCGTTCCAGCTGGCCGGGACGAGCTTGCCGTCGCGGCGCAGGTAAGGCTTGTCGAGGCGGCGGCGCACGAGGCCGTCCACCTGGTAGCGGCCCTTGTCGCTCAGCCACTCCTCGTTGACGTCGTCGTTGTTGCGCGGAAGCACGCGCATGACCTCGCGGCCACGGCTGTCGATCCGGATGTTGGCGCCGGTCGCGTCCGAGACGTCGATGCCGAGCGTCTTCTTGAGCTCCCAGGGCCGCGCCTCGAAGGCGTAGGGCCGGCTGGTGAGCGCGCCCACGGGGCACAGGTCGATCACGTTTGCCGAGAGCTCATGCTTGGCGGCATGCTCCAGGTAGGTGGTGATCTGCATGGTCTCGCCGCGGTAGAGCGCGCCGATCTCGTCCACGCCCGCGATCTCTTCCGAGAAGCGGACGCAGCGCGTGCAATGGATGCAGCGCGTCATCTGCGTCTTGATGAGCGGGCCCATGTACTTCTCGGTCACCGCGCGCTTGTGCTCATGATAGCGCGAGCCGCCGCGGCCATAGGCGACTGACTGGTCCTGCAGGTCGCACTCGCCGCCCTGGTCGCAGATCGGGCAGTCCAGCGGGTGGTTGATGAGGAGGAACTCCATCACCCCTTCCCGCGCCTTCTTGACCATCTCGGAATCGGTGCGGATCTCCTGCCCCTCGGTCGCCGGGAGCGCGCAGGAGGCCTGCGGCTTGGGCGGTCCGGGCTTCACCTCGACCAGGCACATGCGGCAGTTGCCGGCGATGCTCAAGCGCTCGTGATAGCAGAAGCGCGGGATTTCCTTGCCGGCGAGCTCGGCGGCCTGCAGCACGGTGGCGCCTGCAGGGACCTCGATCTCGACGCCGTCTACTTTGACCTTGGGCATTATTCGGCAGCCTGTTGCAGCGATCCGAGGCGCTCTTCGATGCGCCGCTCGATCTCCGGACGGAAGTGGCGGATGAGGCCCTGGATCGGCCACGCGGCGGCGTCGCCGAGCGCGCAGATGGTGTGGCCCTCGACCTGCTTGGTGACCTGCTGGAGCATGTCGATCTCCTCGACGTGCGCCTCGCCGGTGCGCAGGCGCTCCATCATGCGCCACATCCAGCCCGTGCCTTCACGGCAGGGCGTGCACTGCCCGCAGGACTCGTGCTTGTAGAAGTACGAGAGGCGGCTGATGGCGCGCACGATGTCGGTGGACTTGTCCATCACGATCACCGCCGCGGTGCCGAGGCCAGAGCCGAGCGCCTTGAGCCCGTCGAAGTCCATCGGGGCGTCCATGATCTCGGCCGCGGGGACCAGCGGGACCGAGGACCCGCCCGGGATCACGGCCAGGAGGTTGTCCCAGCCCCCGGTGATGCCGCCGCAGTGGCGCTCGATCAGCTCGCGGAACGGGATCGACATCTCCTCCTCGACCACGCAGGGACGGTTCACGTGCCCGGAGATCTGGAAGAGCTTGGTGCCCTTGTTGTTCTCGCGCCCGAAGGAGGAGAACCACGAGGCACCCCGGCGCAGGATGGTGGGGGCGACGGCGATCGATTCCACGTTGTTGACCGTTGTCGGGCAGCCGTAGAGGCCCGCGCCGGCCGGGAACGGCGGCTTGAGGCGGGGCTGGCCCTTCTTGCCCTCCAGGCTCTCGATCATCGCGGTTTCTTCGCCGCAGATGTAGGCGCCCGCGCCGCGGTGGACGAAGACGTCGAAGTCGTAGCCCGACCCGGCGGCGTTCCGGCCCAGCAGGCCGGCGGCGTAGGCTTCATCGCGGGCCGCGAACAGCGTCTCGGCCTCGCGGATGTATTCGCCGCGGATGTAGATGTAGGCCGCGCGCGCGCCCATGGCGAAGCCCGCGACGAGCGCGCCTTCGAGCAGCTTGTGCGGATCGTGGCGGATGATCTCGCGGTCCTTGCAGGACCCGGGCTCGGATTCGTCCGCGTTGATGACGAGGAAGCTGGGCTTGGGGTTGCCGGCCTGGTCGAGCGGCGGCTGCTTGGGCATGAAGGACCACTTCATGCCGGTGGGGAAGCCCGCACCGCCGCGCCCGCGCAGCCCCGAGGCCTTCATCTCGTCGATGATGCCGTCGCGGCCGCGTTCCAGCAGCGCCTTGGTGTTGTCCCAGTCACCCCGCGCCTGAGCGGCGCTCAGGTTCCACGGCTGGAAGCCGTAGAGGTTGGTGAAGATGCGGTCCTTGTCCGCGAGCGCCATTACCACTCACTCCGGTAGTCATGGTTTTCGGTCATCATCGCCGCGAGGTTGGTCGGCTCCCCGACCGGCTCGACGGTGTGGCGCGCCGGGTCCTGCGTGCCGGCCTTCGGCGTCTCGCCGCGCGCGAGCGCATCGAGCACGGCGTCGAGCCGCTCGGGCGTCAGGTCCTCGTAGTTGTCGTCGTTGATCTGGACCATCGGGGCCGAGGCGCAGTTGCCCATGCACTCGACCTCGGTGAACGACCATAGGCCGTCCGCCGTGGTGTGGCCCTTCTTCATGCCGCGCTTCTTGCAGGCCTCGATGATCGAGTCCGAGCCGCGCAGCATGCACGGCGTCGTGCCGCACACCTGCACGTGGAAGCGGCCGATCGGCGCGATGTTGTACATCGTGTAGAACGTGGCCACCTCGACCACGCGGATGATCGGCATGTCGAGCTGCGCGGCGATGAATTCCATCACCGGGATCGGCAGCCAGCCCTGCGTGTTCAGCTCCGCGCCGACCTGCCGCTGGGCGAGGTCGAGCAGCGGCATCACCGCCGAGCGCTGACGCCCCTCGGGGTAGCGCGCGATGATGTCCTTCGCCTTGGCGGCGTTCGCCTCGGTCCAGGCAAAATTGCCCCAACGCGCCCGCAGCTCGGGCGTATCGGGTTCGATATAGCGGTCAGCCATGCTTACCCCTGCGCTTCAGCCACTGATCCTGGCCGAAAAAGAAAATCTCAAACCCGCCGATGGCGGTCGCGAGCATGGCGATCATCGGCGAAGGGGCGACCCCCAGCCAGAGGACGGCGAAGTACAGCGCGACGAGGAACAGCCCCGTCAGCGTCGCCCAGATCCGGATCATCTCGACAGTGTTGAACTTCGTCATAGGTCCCACCCCTTCACGATCAACGCCACATTCAACGGATAAACTCGACGCGCGAGCACTTCCCGCCTTCGAAACTGTAGACGGCCACCACGTCGAACGGTTCGACCTGATCCGAGCCATCGGTCGCCGGCCCACGCGTCACATGCTCCCGCATCAGCACGTAGTCGCCGATCGCCTGCGCCTCGACGATCTCGGCCCGGTTCTGCGGCCACTTGGCGAAGGCGGCGGCGAGGCCCGAGCGGGTCCCTTCCTTGCCTTCGCGCACGACGGCGCCGCGATAGTTCGCCTCGCAGGCCTCGTCGGTCATGTACGACACGTAGGTGTCGACGTCCTGCGCGTTGTAAGCGGCGATCATGGCCTTGGCGGTGTCGAGGTTGCTCACCGGTCGCACTCCCCGAACACGACGTCGATGGCGCCCAGGATGGCGGTCGCGTCCGGCAGCATGTGGCCCTTGGACATGAAGTCCATCGCCTGCAGGTGGCTGAACGCGGTGGGGCGGATCTTGCAGCGGTACGGCTTGTTGGTGCCGTCGGACACGAGATAGACGCCGAACTCGCCCTTGGGGCTTTCGGTGGCGACGTAGACTTCGCCGGCGGGCACGTGGAAGCCTTCGGTGTAGAGCTTGAAGTGATGGATCAGCGATTCCATCGAGCTCTTCATCTCGGCGCGCTTGGGCGGCACGACCTTGCGGTCCTCCGACGCGACCGGCCCTTCGGGCATCTGCGCGAGGCACTGCTTCATGATCCGGGCCGACTGACGCACTTCCTCGACGCGGACCATGAAGCGGTCGTAGCAGTCCGAGTTGGTGCCGACCGGGATCTCGAAGTCCATGCGGTCGTAGACGTCGTAGGGCTGGCTCTTGCGCAGGTCCCACGCGATGCCGGCGGCGCGGATCATCGGGCCGGAGAAGCCCCAGGCCAGTGCGTCCTCCTTCGAGACCAGCGCGATGTCGACGTTGCGCTGCTTGAAGATGCGGTTGTCCACGACTAAGCTCATCGCGTCCTCGAACAGGCGCGGCAGGCGCGTGTCGAGCCAGTCGGCGATGTCGGTCAGCAGCTTGAGGGGCACGTCCTGGTGGACGCCGCCGGGGCGGAACCACGCCGAGTGCATGCGCGCGCCCGACGCGCGCTCGAAGAAGTTCAGGCAGTCCTCGCGGATCTCGAACAGCCACAGGTTCGGCGTCATCGCGCCGACGTCCATGACGTGGCTGCCGATGTTGAGCATGTGGTTGCAGATGCGGGTCAGCTCGGCGAACAGCACGCGCAGGTACTGGGCGCGCAGCGGCACCTCGATGTTCAGCAGCTTCTCGATGGCGAGCACGTAGGAGTGCTCCATCGCCAGCGGCGAGCAGTAGTCAAGGCGGTCGAAGTACGGCAGCGCCTGGAGGTAGGTCTTGTGCTCGATCAGCTTCTCGGTGCCGCGGTGAAGCAGGCCCACGTGCGGGTCGATCCGCTCGATGATCTCGCCATCGAGTTCCATGACCATGCGCAGCACGCCGTGCGCCGCGGGGTGCTGGGGCCCGAAGTTGATGGTGTAGTTGGTGATGACCTCGTCGCCGGTGGTGGGCGACTGTTCAAGCTGCATGCTCATGTTCAGCTTCCCTCCGGCGCGGGGCCGGAACCTTCCTTGGCGGCGCTGCCGCCGGTGGGGCCGCGATCGGGGCGGGCACCCGTCGGATCGGGAGCGCCGGGCTCCTTGACGTCGCTCGTGATCGGGGCCGGATCGCCCTGCCCCTGGCCGGCCACGGTCGCGGTGGTCGCCGCCGGGGCGACCTTCTCGGCGGCCTTGGCATCGGTCTTCTCGCCCGATCCGGTCTGCTTCGGGCTTTCCGTCACCTTGGCCTCGGCGACGGGCGGCGTGCCCGGCTTCTCGGCCGCCTTCTCGTCGCCCGGCAGCACGTAGTCCGCGCCTTCCCAGGGGCTCATGAAGTCGAAGCTGCGCAGATCCTGCGCCAGCTTGACCGGCTCGTACACGACGCGCTTGTCCTCCTCGGAGTAGCGCAGCTCGGTGTAGCCGGTGAGCGGGAAGTCCTTGCGGAACGGATGCCCCTCGAAGCCGTAGTCGGTCAGGATGCGGCGCAGGTCGTTGTTGCCGGAGAAGATCACCCCGTACATGTCGAAGACCTCGCGCTCCAGCCAGCCGGCGACCGGCCACAGCGTGGTGACGGTCGGGACCGGCGTGTTCTCCGCGGCGGTCACCTTCACCAGCACCCGGTGGTTCTTGGTCACCGAGAGCAGCATGTAGACGACTTCGAAGCGCTCGGCCCGCGACGGGTAGTCGACGCCGGCGATCTCCATCAGCTGCTGGTACGCGAAGTCGTCCCGTAGCACGCGCAGGGCGTTCTCGATCTCGGCACGCGCGATGGTGAGCACGATCTCGCCGTGGTCCTCCTTCGCGGCCACGACCTTGGAGCCGAGCGCGTCGACAAGGGCGTCGAGCACGCCCTCGTTCGAGGCGATCTTCGGGGCGGAATGGAGGACGGTCATACGTTGCTCCAGGGCTTCGACAGGCGCAGCCTGAGCGGCCTTGGGTTGGAACCAGAAACAGACATCCGCTCATCCCGAGCGTGTCGCAGGATGGTCACGCCGATCACCTCTCGACGGTGCCCACGCGGCGGATCTTGCGCTGCAGCTGCATCACGCCGTAGAGCAGCGCCTCGGCGGTCGGCGGGCAGCCCGGCACGTAGATGTCGACGGGGACGATACGGTCGCAACCGCGCACCACCGAGTAGCTGTAGTGATAATAGCCGCCGCCGTTGGCGCAGCTGCCCATCGAGATGACGTACTTGGGCTCCGACATCTGGTCGTAGACCTTGCGCAGCGCCGGGGCCATCTTGTTGCACAGCGTGCCGGCCACGATCATCACGTCCGACTGGCGCGGGGACGCGCGCGGCGCGGCGCCGAAGCGCTCCATGTCGTAGCGCGGCATGTTGACGTGGATCATCTCGACCGCGCAGCAGGCGAGGCCGAAGGTCATCCACCACAGCGAGCCGGTGCGGGCCCACTGGAACAGCTCCTCGGTGCTGGTGACGAGGAAGCCCTTGTCGGACACCTCCTGGTTGAGGTCCTTGAAGAACGACTGGTCGGGCGCGACGATCTCGCCCGCCGGTCCCGGGTGGGCGGCGCGGGCCAGGGGCTGGCCGGCGGCGTTCACGAGAGTGGAAGTCATGGGCGTGCTCATTCCCAGTCCAGAGCCCCCTTCTTCCATGCGTAGGCAAGGCCGATGGCCAGCTCGCCCAGGAACACCATCATCGTCGTCCAGCCGGCCCAGCCGGTCAGGTTGAGCGAGACGGCCCATGGAAATAGGAACGCGGCTTCGAGGTCGAAGATGATGAAGAGGATGGCGACCAGGTAGAACCGGACGTCGAACTGGCTGCGCGGATCCTCGAAGGCGGGGAAGCCGCATTCGTATTCGCTGTTCTTGTCGGCGTTGGGCTGGTGCGTGCCGGTCAGCCGGGCGACGCCCAGCGGCAGGAACACGATCACGGAGGACAGCCCCAGCGCGACCACCAGGAATATGAGGATCGGCAGATATTGCGACAGGTCAGTCAATGGTCTTGCCTCTTACCGGGTGCGACGTTGACGGACTCGGAGATGTCATGGGGAGCCCGACAAGTTGGCGCGCTCTTAGGCCAGCGCTCGACCCGTCGCAAGGTGTTGGATCGGATTAATACGCCCGCCGTCACTGCATTGCAGCAAGGAGAGCGGCGGCAGCCCGGCAATTTCCGGGCAAACGATCCCGCAGCGCGCCAAACGCAATCGACAGGCCGGACGATGCAACCGCTTCTTGCGAATTGTTCGCGAAAATATCCGGCAACGACTTGGCAACGGGGCATCGGCTCCCATCTTGCAGATGCAGATGGAGCCGCGCTTCGATCTCGAATACGGCCGGGCGATGAACACGCCGCCCGGGGCGGCCGCGGATGTCGCATCATTGCAATTGACGCATCGCAACATTATCCGGTTCGCCAAACGATAAACAGTCATCCAGTGCGAAAGGCATGCTCATGGCCCAGATCTCCGCGTCCGACCCGATCGTCATCCTCTCCTACGCGCGCACGCCGATGGGTGGCCTCCAGGGCTCGCTCGCGGACGTCTCGGCGACCGACCTCGGTGCCACTGCGGTGAAGGCCGCGGTCGAGCGCGCCGGCGTGTCCGGAGAGGAGATCGAGCGCATCTACATGGGCTGCGTGCTTCCCGCCGGCCTCGGCCAGGCCCCGGCCCGCCAGGCCGCGATCAAGGCCGGGCTGCCCAAGTCGGTCCAGGCGACCACCGTCAACAAGGTCTGCGGCTCGGGGATGCAGACCGTCATCATGGGCGCCGAAGCGCTCGCCGCCGGCTCACTCGACCTCGTGATCGCGGGCGGCATGGAATCGATGACCAACGCGCCCTACCTGCTCAAGAAGCACCGCTCGGGCGCGCGCGCGGGCCACGACACCGCCTACGATCACATGTTCCTCGACGGGCTCGAGGACGCCTACGAAGGCGGCTCGATGGGCTCGTTCGCGCAGTGCACCGCCGACGAGTACCAGCTCACGCGCGAGAACCAGGACGACTACGCCATCGAGTCGCTGCGCCGCGCGCAGGAAGCGATCTCCAGCGGCGCCTTCGCGGAGGAGATCGTCCCCGTCACGGTGAAGACCCGCAAGGGCGAGGTCGTGATCGACTCGGACGAGCAGCCGCCCCGTGGCAATCCCGACAAGATCCGCACGCTCAAGGCCGCCTTCGCCAAGGAGGGCACCATCACCGCCGCGAGCTCGAGCTCGATCTCGGACGGCGCCGCGGCGGTCGTGCTGACGCGCAAGAGCGTGGCCGAGAGCAAGGGCCTCTCGCCGGTGGCCACCGTGGTGGGCGTCGCCGCCCACGCGCAGGAGCCGGCCAAGTTCACCACCGCACCGGTCGGCGCCATCACCAAGCTGATGGACAAGGTGGGCTGGAACCTCTCCGAGGTGGACCTGTTCGAGATCAACGAGGCCTTCGCCTGCGTCGCCATGTTCGCGATGCACGACCTCGGCATCCCGCACGACAAGATCAACATCCACGGCGGCGCCACCGCGCTCGGTCACCCGATCGGCGCCTCGGGCACCCGCATCATCGTGACGCTCATCAACGCGCTCAAGGAAAAGGGCCTCAAGAAGGGCGTGGCCAGCCTGTGCATCGGCGGTGGCGAGGCAACCGCGGTCGCGATCGAGCTCGCCTGACGGCCGCTCGACCGGAATCGTCCCCGGCCGGCGCGCCGGGGGCCTTCCACCACGCGCCGCGATCCTGAGCGCCGGTCAGGGCGCTCCGGTGCCCCAGACCTGGTCCTCGCGGACGAAGCCCTTGTGACCATCCGTGTCGAACGGGCACCAGCCGTCCTTGCACTCGCCCAGCAGCCCCACCACGCCCGGCTCCACCCGCCAGAGGGTCGGAGAGCCGCCGCGCGCTTCGGCGTGCATCGCGATCAGGCCGCCGTCCTTGACCATGGCGGCGCGCTGGCGGGACAGCAGCAGGTCGCGCATCCAGCCTTTCGCCCCGTCGGGATCCTGGATCAGCCGCCAGGGCCCTTCCCGGCGCAGCACCTTCACCGGCAGGTGCGGGCGGCGATAGACCCAGTCGATCTTGTACGAGTCGCCGGGGCCGACCCGCAGGTTGGCGATCTCCGCATCGATCGACGCCCAGTAGGGCACCTTGTCGTCGTCGGCAGCGGCGGGTGCGGCCATGGCGAGTCCCAGCGCGGCGGCAAGCGGCAGCAGAATGAGGCGGACGTTCATCGTCGGCTCCTTACCGCGGCGCGAGCAGCCGCTTCAAGGCTCCTTGACCGCGACCCTGTGGACGGCATAGCCACCCTTCGCCATGGCACCGCTGAGCGACTCCCCCCGCCCGCTTCCGCCCCGTCCGCGGGTGATCGTGACGCGCCGGCTGCTGCCCGTCGTCGAGGCGCGCATGGCCGAGCTTTTCGACCTCGTCCCCAACCCGTCCGACACGCCGATGGACCGCGCCGCGCTCGAGTCGGCGATGCGAGACTGCGACGTGCTGGTGCCCACCGTCACCGACACCATCGACGCGGCGATGATCGCGCAGGCGGGCGAGCGGCTCGGCATGATCGCGAGCTTCGGCGCCGGGACCGAGCACATCGACCTTGGCGCCGCGCGCGCCCGCCGCATCATGGTGACGAACACCCCGGGCGTGTTCACCGACGACACCGCCGACCTCACGCTGGCGCTCATCATCCTCGTCTCGCGCCGCTTCAGCGCGAACGCCCGGATCCTGCGCGAAGGCCGCTGGGAAGGCTGGGGGCCCTCGACGATGCTGGGCCGTTCGCTTTCCGGCAAGACGCTGGGCATCGTCGGCATGGGCCGGATCGGCCAGGCGGTGGCGTACCGGGCGCGCGCCTTCGGGCTGGAGATCCGCTACCACAACCGCCACCGCCTGCCCGCCGCGATCGAGAACGTCTGCGCCGCCCGCTACGAGCCCGAGCTCGACCGGCTGGTGGCGGAGGCGGACATCCTCACCCTCCACTGCCCCGCCGGCGCGGGAACCGTCCACCTCATGGACCGGCGCCGGCTGGCGCTGATGAAGCCGGACGCCTGCCTGGTGAACACCGGCCGCGGCCAGCTCGTAGACGAGGACGCCCTCATCGCCGCGTTGTCGCAAGAGCGGATCGGCGGCGCCGCGCTCGATGTCTTCGCCCGCGAGCCCGATGTCGACCCCCGCCTGCTGGCGCTGCCCAACCTTGTCGCCCTGCCCCACCTCGGCAGCGCCACGTACGAAGGCCGGGGCGCCGCGGGGGAGCGGATCATCGCCAACATCCGGTTCTGGGTGGACGGGCACCGCCCGCCCGACATGGTGGTGCCCGACCTGCCCTGACCGCGCGCCCGGCCGCGCTCCGGCCCCTGCGGTTCGCATCGGGGCGGCCTGCCCTTGTCCTCGACCGGCGGACTGGTTTAACCGCGCCCTGTTGATGTCACCGCCGGGCACCGGCGGTCTTCGGGGGGAATCGTGTGCGAATGACCAGGGCGCGACTGCTGCCTCTCGCCTGGCTTGCCGCTTCGCTGCCGGTGGCGGCGCAGGCGCAGGACGGGCGGCTCGACCTTGCCGATGGCGCCGACACCGCCTGGGTGTTGGCCGCGGCATGCCTGGGCATGCTGGCGCTGCCCGGGCTGGCGCTGCTCCATGCCGGGCAGGTGCGGCGCAAGAACGCGGTCTCGGCCATGCTGCAGACGCTGCTGATCGCCTTCGCCGCTTCGCTGCTGTGGATCGTCGCCGGCTACACCATCGCCTTCGGCGACGTGGGAGGCGGCTGGCTCGGCCGGGGCAACGCCTGGATGCTGATCGCGCTGGGCGCCCTGCGCGCGGGCACCGGTATCCCGGAAAGCGCCTACGCGTGGTTCCAGATGGCCTTCGCCGCGCTCGCCCCCGCGCTCATGGCGGGCGCCTGGGCCGAGCGCGCAAGGCTGGGCTGGGTCATCGCCTTCGCCGCGCTGTGGAGCCTGGTGGTCTATGCCCCCGTGGCGCATTGGGTCTGGGGCGGCGGCTGGCTGGCGGCGGGCGTGGGTACGCTCGACTGGGCCGGCGGCCTCGTCGTCCACACCACCGCGGGCGTCTCCGCGCTGGTCGTCGCGGTCATGCTCGGCCGCCGCAAGGGCGTGGCGCAAGGGGCCGTGACGCCTCACGCACCGCTGCTGTCGCTGGCCGGCGCCGGCCTGGTGTGGATCGGCGCGCTCGCGCTGGGCGGCGGCGCCGCGCTCACCGCCAACGACGATGCCGCCGCCGCGATCCTCGCCACCCACGCCGCCGCCGCCGGCGCGGCGCTCGCCTGGCTGGCGATCGAGCGGATCGCCGGCGGCAAGCCCACCTCCACCGCGTTCACGACGGGCCTGCTTGCGGGGCTCGCCGCCATCGCGCCCGCCGCCGGCTTCGTCTCGCCGGGCGGAGCGCTGGCGCTGGGCATCGCCGGCGCGCTCGTCTGTCGGCTCGTGCTGCCGCTGCTGCGCCGCAAGCTGATGATCGACGACGCGCTCGGCGTCTTCGCCGTCCACGGCGTCGGCGGCATCACCGGCGCGCTGCTGACCGCGCCGCTGCTGTCCGAGAGCCTCGGCGGGGTCGGCTACGCGCCGGGGATGAACGCCCTCGCGCAGGCCCTGGCGCAAGCCCTGGGCGTCGCGGTCGTGCTCGCCTGGACGGCGATGGCGAGCGTGGTGCTCGCGCTCATGGTCTCGCTGGTCGTCCCGATGCGCGTCTCCGAGGACGCCGAACGCGAGGGGCTCGACGCCGCGAGCCATGGCGAGCAGGCCTGGGACCACGACTGACCGCCCTTGCGCGAGAGAGGCCGCCCCTGCCCTGCGGCAAGGACGGCCTCCCATGGTCTCTCGAGGTCGAGCCGCGGCGTGACGCGGCGCCGGATCAATCCCCGGTCAGGATGCGGTCGACCAGTTGCTTCACGGTGGGCGTGAAGCCGTTGGAATAGAACGGGTCCTGCTTGAACTTGTAGGCCGCGTGGCCGGCGAACATCAGGTTCTGGTCGACCGGTCCGCCGTGGGCGATGTCCTGCAGGGTCTTCTGGATGCAGAAGCTGCGCGGGTCGGCGAGGCGGCCGGTGGTGTAGTCGTCGTGGTCCTTCCACGAGGAGAACCCGCAGTGTGACAGGCAGCCCATGCAGTCGGCCTGGTCCTTGCGGATCTCGTCGCGTTCCAGCGGATTGACGAAGATGATCGTGTCGTCGGGAGTGCGCAGACCCTCGGTGAAGCCCTGGCCGGACCACAGGCGCGCCCGGTCGAGGTCGCGGGGGGCGACCCAGAAGTTCTTGCCCTTGACGCCGACGTCGAGCCGCACGGTGTGCTCGCCGGCCTCGACCTTGGAATAGGGGATCTGGCGATCGGAGCGGGCTTCGAGGTTGCGCAGGAACGGGTTGCGCACGGCCGAGGAGTAGAAGCCCGTCGGCGAGAAGCGGTGCAGCAGCACGTCGCCCGGCTCCAGCTCGCGCAGCGCGTCCTTCCACGGCTGCGGGATCGGGCTCTCGTGCGTGAGCAGCGGGCGCGTGCCGTACTGGAAGGCGATCGTGCCGAGCTCCGGATTGTCGATCCAGTCGTTCCAGTCGCGCAAGTACCAGACGCCGCCGGCCATCACGATCGGCACGTCGTCCGAGATGCCCTCGGCGCGCATGGTGTCGCGCAGCGCTTTCACGCGCGGGTACGGGTTCTCCGGCTTGAGCGGATCCTCGGCGTTGGACAGGCCATTGTGGCCGCCCGCCAGCCAGGGGTCCTCGTAGACCACCGCGGCCATCAGCTCCGAGACCTTGTGGTAGGCGCGCTTCCACAGCGCGCGGAAGGCGCGCGCGGAGCTGACGATCGGCAGGTAGTTGACGTTGAACCGTGCGGCGATCTCGGACAGCTTGTAGGGCATGCCCGCGCCGCAGGTGACGCCCGCGACCATGCCGCGGGTCTTCTCCAGCACGCCTTCGAGCACCGATTGCGCGCCGCCCATCTCCCACAGCACGTTGATGTTGATCGCGCCCTTGCCGCTGGCGATGTCGTAGGCGCGGCGCACCTGCTCGACCGCACCGTCGATGGCGTAGCGGATCAGCTCCTCGTGCCGCTCCTTGCGGGTGAGCGCGTGGTAGAGCTGCGGGATGATCTTGCCTTCGGCATCGTAGCTGTCGGCGTTGACCGCGCTGACGGTGCCGATACCGCCCGCCGCCGCCCAGGCGCCCGAGCTCATGTGGTTGGTGGCCGCGACGCCCTTGCCACCCTCGACGAGCGGCCACACTTCGCGGCCGCCGTACAGTATCGGCTTGAGACCCTTGAAACTCATCTCTCTTCGTCTTCCCTCAGGCCTTGCGCTCAGCCCTGCGAACCGTTCGTCTTGGGCGGCGCTTCGCCCGATATTCGGCACGGCGCGATGTTCGCCGGCGCCGGTCGTGTCCCTATGGCCTCGAACTGCGCATAATAGCCCTGCAGTTCCGGCTTGCGAACAAATTCCGTCAAGCGGAAGCCGACCGAGGCGAATTCGCAGAACAGCAGCGCCGGCGCAATGCCGTGCGCATCCGCAGGCCGGTCCCGGTCGACCACGATGACCCGCCCGCCGGGACGCAGCGCCGGGCGCATGCGCCACAGGAAGGCGTAGGGCTCGGTCACCTCGTGGTACATGTGGACCATGAAGATGCGGTCGAAGCTGTTGTCCGGCAGCCGCGGGTCGTCCTCGGTGCCGAGCTTGATGGAGACGTTCTCCAGCTCCTCGCGCAGCACGCGGCTGCCGAGCCGCTCGTTGGCGGCGGGATTGATGTCCTCGGCCAGGACCCGCCCCTTGCGGCCCACCCGCTGGGCCAGGCGCAGGGTGTAGTACCCGTCGCCGGCGCCGAGGTCGGCCACGCTCATGCCCGGCGCGATCCGCGCCAGGTCCATGACGGTGTTCGCCTCGTTCACGCTGTCGCGTTGCACTTCGGAGGAGAAGGTGCTGGCCCCCGCCGCGGAGATCGGCCGATCGGGCGTGGGAAACGCCCGCGCGCTCTCGGCACGCCCGTCCTCGGCCGGCGGCGGCTGGCAGGCTGCCAGTGCCAGGACGGCGGGAACGAGGGCGAGGGCGCGAACCATGCGGCCCCTTAGCGACTCAGCGCCCGATTGGCAAAATGCTTGGCAGGTCATCGTCGTGCCGCGTCCCCGGCGAGACGCTGGCCTTCCTTTCAGTCGACGTCCTCGACCTCGACCTTCTCGCCGGTGACGCGCTGCGAGAGCGCCGCGGCCATGAACGGGTCGAGCTCGCCGTCGAGCACGTCGTCGGGCGAGGTCGAGACGACGCCGGTGCGCAGGTCCTTCACCTGCTGGTACGGCTGCAGCACGTAGGAGCGGATCTGGTGTCCCCAGCCGATGTCGCTCTTGCTCGCATGCTCGGCGCTGGCGGCTTCCTCGCGCTTGCGCATCTCTTCCTCGAACAGCCGCGCCTTGAGCATGCCCATGGCGATCTCGCGATTCTTGTGCTGCGAGCGGTCGATCTGGCTGGCCACCACGATGCCCGAGGGCTGGTGGGTGATGCGCACGGCCGAATCGGTGGTGTTGACGTGCTGCCCGCCGGCGCCCGAGGCGCGGTAGGTGTCGATCTTCAGGTCGGCCGGGTTGATCTCGATCTCGAAGCTATCGTCGATCACCGGATAGACCCAGACGGACGAGAAGCTGGTGTGGCGGCGCGCCGAGCTGTCATAGGGGCTGATGCGGACCAGCCGGTGGACGCCGCTCTCGGTCTTGGCATAGCCGTAGGCGTTCTCGCCCTTGATGAGCAGCGTGCAGCTCTTGATGCCGGCGGCTTCGCCCGCGTGGTAGTCGACCAGCTCGACCTTGTAGCCCTTGCGCTCCGCCCAGCGGGTGTACATGCGCTGGAGCATCTCGGCCCAGTCCTGGCTCTCGGTGCCGCCGGCGCCGGCGTGGACTTCGAGATAGGTGTCGTTCGCGTCCGCCTCGCCGCCGAGCAGCGCCTGGATCTTGTCGGCATCGGCGCGGTCCGCCAGCGCGGCCAGCGTCGCCAGCCCTTCCCGGACGGTGTCCTCGTCGTCCTCCATCTCGCCCAGCTCGACGAACTCGACGGCGTCGGCCATCTCGCGGCTGATCTGGTTGACGGCGCCGATCGCGGCCTCGAGCCGGCGACGCTCCTTCATCACCGCCTCGGCTTCCTTGGGCTTGTCCCAGAGAGTCGGATCCTCGACGCGGGCGTTCAGCTCGTCGAACCGGCGCAGCGCGCGATCCCAGTCGAGGAACTTGCGGACCAGCGCGAGGGCCTTTTCGATACGCGCTATGTGGGCCTGCCCTTCGGCACGCATGACCAGAAACTCCCGTGAGCCGGCGAAACGGCCGGCCTAGATCCATCGAGCCGCACCGCTTAGCGCAGTGCGCGCGATTGTAAAGTGGCGCAATTCAGCCGTCTTCGCCGCGGACCGCCCGCTCGCGCCGCGATCCGGACGACGGCGCGATCCCGCCTCTACCCGGCCAGGATCAGCGCCGGCGCCTCGATCAGCTTCCGGAGATCCTGCGCGAAGCTCGCCGCGTCCCAGCCGTCCACCACCCGGTGGTCGCAGCTCATCGAGATGTTCATCAGCTTGCGCTTCTCGACCCGCTCGGCGCCGTCCGCGCCCTTCACGAACATCGGCCGCTCGACGATGCGGTTGGGACCGATGATGGCGACTTCGGGGCGATTGATGACAGGCGTGGTCGCGACGCCGCCCATCGGCCCCAGCGAGGTGAGCGTGATCGTCGAGCCCGAGAGCTCGGCGGACTTGGCCGAGCCGTCCCGGGCCGCGGCGGCGAGGCGCGTGATCTCGGCGGCGAGCTGCCACAGGTTGCGGTCCTGCGCGTCGCGGATCACCGGCACCATCAGCCCCGCCGGCGTCTGCGCCGCCATGCCCAGGTGGACCGAGCCGTAGCGCGTCACCACCCCCGCCTCGTCGTCGTAGTGGGCGTTGAGCATCGGATAGCGCGGCAGCAGCTTGCAGATGGCGGTGATGAGGAAAGGCAGCATGGTCAGCTTGGGCCGGTCGCCACGCCCTTCGTTCAGCTGCGCGCGGGTCTCCTCCAGCGCGGTGACGTCGTACTCCTCGACATAGGCGAAATGCGGGATGTTGCGCTTCGATGCGGCCATGTTCTCGGCGATGCGGCGCCTCAGGCCGATGACGCGGACCTGCTCGTCGGCACCCCTGCGCCCGGCCGGCTGGAACCCGCCGCCCGCGTTGTAGGAGAGGAACGCGTCGAGGTCGCCATGGCGCACGCGGCCGTCCTCGGCCGGGCGAACTTCGGACAGGTCGATGCCCAGGTCGCGGGCCCGCTGGCGCACCGCCGGACTGGCGAGCACCTTGCCGCCGGGCGCGGCCTTGGCAGCGGGCGCCGTCGCGGGCTTGGGCGCGGGAGTCGGCTTGCGGGGCTCGACGGGCTCGGCCTGCGCGGTCTCGGACGCCGGGACCGATTCAAGCTCGGCCGCGGCTCCGGCCTCCGCTTGTGCCGAGCCGGCCGCAGCAGCGGCCGCCGCACGCTCGACCCGCTCCGCATCCCCGGCATCGGGGTTCTCGACCGCGATCCGCTCCTCGACCACCGCGGCCTTGGGGGCAGGCGCGCGGCCTTCCTCGTTGCCGGCGCCCGCGATCTCGATCACCACCAGCGGCGAGCCGATGGCGATCACGTCGCCCTCCCCGCCGGCCACCTCGACGACGGTGCCGGACACCGGGCTTTCCATCTCGACGGTGGCCTTGTCGGTCATCATGTCGGCCAGCCGGCCGTCCTCCTCGACCGTGTCGCCGACCTTGACGTGCCAGGCGACGATCTCGGCCTCGGCGATGCCTTCGCCGATGTCGGGGAGCCTGAAGATGTAGCGTCCCATTGCGATCAATCCTTCATCAGCCGGTCCACCGCCTCGCCGATGCGGACGGGACCGGGGAAATAGGCCCATTCGAGGCTGTGCGGGTACGGCGTGTCGAACCCGGTCACGCGCTCCACCGGCGCTTCCAGGTGGTAGAAGCAGCGCTCCTGCACCAGCGCCGAGAGTTCCGCGCCGAAGCCCGAGGTGCGGGTCGCCTCGTGTATCACCAGGCATCTGCCGGTCTTCTCCACCGACTTTTCCACAGTCGCCAGGTCGAGCGGGACGAGCGTGCGCAAGTCGATGATCTCGGCGTCCACGCCCTTCTCGGCCAGCACCGCCTCGGCGACGTGGATCATCGTGCCGTAGGCGAGCACCGTCAGCGCCGCCCCTTCGCGCACGATCCGCGCCTTGCCGAGCGGGATCTTGTAGTACCCCTCCGGCACCGCGCCCCCTGGGTGCCCCTTCCAGGTCCGCGAGGGCTTGTCGTAGTAGCCGTCGAACGGGCCGTTGTAGATGCGCTTGGGCTCGAAGAAGATGACCGGGTCGTTGTCCTCGATCGCGGCGATCAGCAGGCCCTTGGCGTCCTGCGGGGTGGAGGGGATCACCGTCTTGAGCCCGGCCACGTGGGTGAACAGCGCCTCCGGGCTCTGGCTGTGGGTCTGCCCCCCGAAGATGCCGCCGCCGAAGGGCGAGCGGATGGTGATCGGCGCGGTGAACTCGCCCGCCGAGCGGTAGCGCAGGCGCGCTGCCTCGGACACCAGCTGGTCGAGCCCGGGATAGATGTAGTCGGCGAACTGGATCTCGGGCACCGGGCGCAGGCCGTAGGCGGCCATGCCCACCGCCGCGCCGACGATGCCGCACTCGTTGATCGGCGAATCGAACACGCGGTTGCGGCCGTACTTCTTCTGCAGCCCCGCCGTCGCGCGGAACACGCCGCCGAAGTAGCCGACGTCCTCGCCCAGGATGACGATGTCGGGATCGCGCGCCATCGTAATGTCGAGCGCGTCGTTGATCGCCTCGATCATGTTCATGGGCCGGGTCGGCGCGTCGCGCAGGCTGACCGATTTCTCCTCAAGCATGGTCGCCCTCCTCCTTGCCGTTCCATTCGGGCCACTTCGCCTCGCGCTCGCGGATGGCCTGCGCCGCCTGCTCCTCTAGGTGCCAGGGGAGTTCCTCGAAGACGTCCTCGAACATGGTGTGGAACGGGTGGTGCAGGCCGTGGCCGAGCACGCCGTTCTTCTCCGCCTCCTTGGTTGCGACCTTGACCTGCTCGACGAGCGCGCGGTCCATCGCCTCCTGCTGCTCCTCGGACCATTCGCCGAGCGCGATCAGGTGCTTCTTGAGGCGCATGACCGGATCGCCGAGCGGCCATTCCTCACGCTCCTGCGCGGAGCGATAGGCGCTGGGATCGTCCGAGGTGGAGTGCCCCTCGGCCCGATAGGTGAAGTGCTCGATGAGCGTCGGCCCCTGGTTGGCGCGGGCGCGGTCGGCGGCCCATTGCGAGGCGGCGTAGACCGCCAGCGCGTCGTTGCCGTCGACGCGCAGCCCGGCGATCCCGTACCCTGCCGCGCGCGCCGCGAAGGTCGTGCGCTCGGCCCCCGCGAAGCCCGAGAAGCTGGAGATCGCCCACTGGTTGTTGACCACGTTGAGCACCACCGGCGCGTTGTAGACGGCCGCGAAGGTCATCGCCGCGTGGAAGTCGCCCTCGGCGCTGGAGCCCTCGCCCACGAAGGCGCTGGCGATGCGGGTGTCGCCCTTGATCGCGCTGGCCATCGCCCAGCCCACCGCCTGGGGGAACTGCGTGGCGAGATTGCCCGAGATGGTGAAGAACCCGTAGTCGCGCGCCGAATACATGACCGGCAGCTGGCGCCCCTTCAGCTTGTCGGCCCGGTTCGAGTAGATCTGGTTGACCATCTCGACCAGCGGGTAGCCGCGCGCGATGAGGATGCCCTGCTGGCGATACGTGGGGAACACCATGTCGTCGTGCGCCAGCGCCTGGGCATGGGCGATCGAGATCGCCTCCTCGCCGGTCGACTTCATGTAGAAGCTGGTCTTGCCCTGCCGCTGGCCGCGGTACATGCGATCGTCGAAGGCGCGGGTCAGCGCCATCGTGCGCAGCATCCGCCGCAGCGTCTCGGGGTCGAGGCCGGGATCCCAGGGGCCGACCGCGCGGTCGTCCTCGTCCAGCACGCGGATCATGTCGGTGGTCATCGGCCAGGTCTCGCTGGCCGGGCAGCCCTCGTCCGGACGCGCCAGCTGTCCCGCGGGCGGCACCGGGAGGTGCGAGTAGTCGACGACGTCGCCGGGCCGGTATCGCGGCTCGGGGACGTAGAGTTCCAGCGGCGGCAGATTGCCCCGCGGCTTGCCTGATCTAACCGGGCCTTCGGCCATGTCCATGCTCTCCCGCCAAGGTCGGCCGAGCCGAACCTTGAGACGCAAAATTCTACGCTTGGGTCATAATATTTCGTCCCTCGGCAATGTCAATCAGACCGCCACCGGTGCGGCGATATGCGCTTGGGGCGCATAGCCGCTCACTTCGAAGTCCTCGATCCGGTAGTCGAAGATCGAATCCGGACGCCGCAGGATCGCCATCCGCGCCTCGCCCGCGGGCTGGCGCGAGAGCTGCTCCTCCACCAGCGCCGCATGGTTCAGGTACAGGTGGACATCGCCGCCTGTCCAAACGGCTTCACCCGGCTCGAGGTTGCACTGCTGCGCCATCATCCGCGTCAGCAGCGCCAGCGACCACATGTTGAAGGCGAAGCCGAGGCCCAGGTCGCAGCTGCGCTGGTAGAGCAGGCACGAGAGCCGCCCCTCGGCCACGTGGAACTGGTAGGTCTTGTGGCAGGGCGGCAGCGCCATCGCGTCGAGCTCGGCGACGTTCCACCCCTCGATGATGTGGCGGCGGCTGCCCGGGCTGGCCTTCAGGCTCTCCACCACCTGCGCCACCTGGTTGATCCCCGGCCCGCGGCGGAACAGGCCGGGCTCCCCGGCTGGCTCGTAGGTGGCCCAGTCCACCCACTGCTTGCCGTAGACCGGGCCAAGGTCCCCCCACTCCTCGGCGAACTGCGCGTCGGCGACGATGCGGGCGGAGAAGTCCTGGCGGCTGATCGCCTCCCCGGTCTCGCGCCGGTAGCGATCGAGCGGCCAGTCGGTCCAGATCTCCACGCCCTGCGCGCAGAGCGGGCGGATGTTGGTGCCGCCGGCCAGGAACCACAGCATCTCGCGCGTCGCCGTCTTCCAGTAGACGCGCTTGGTCGTCAGCAGCGGCATCGCCCCGCCCGACAGGTCGAAGCGGATCGTCGCCCCCAGGATCGAGCGGGTGCCGACCCCGGTGCGGTCGACGCGCTCGTCGCCTTGCGTCCATATGCGGCGCATGAGATCGAGGTACTGCCATTCCCAGTGCGGGGCGGCGGGGGCGGCATCGGAGCGCAGGGGCGTGGTGGTGGTCATGCCCGCAGACCTATCCGCCGCCGCGTCAGAGGGAAAGTGCCCTCGCGGATCGCCCTCCGGCCGCCGAATTCCGGGCCGCGTGCGCAGGGGCTCAGAATTTCCGCAAAGCCCCCTTGCCACCCCCGGAATCGCCCTATATAGGCGCGCTCCTGCCTCGGGCGGTCCTCGGATCGCTCGATCGGTCGGGGAGTAGCTCAGCCTGGTAGAGCACTGTCTTCGGGAGGCAGGGGCCGGAGGTTCGAATCCTCTCTCCCCGACCATTTATTCGCAAAGGGCGCGTCGCAGGACGCGCCCTTTGTCGTTTTGCGCATGCGGAGTCCGGTGGCAGAGTGGATTCCTGGCCGGGGTCGACGGTGCGGGGGCTTCGACAAGCTCAGCCTGAGCGGGTTTGGGAAGACCTGCTTCGATCGCGGCAGCTGGCGGAAAAGACGCACCTGGGGCCTCGATCAGCTGCGGCAAGCTATCGAGCACGACCCGGTCGCCCGCGGCCGGCTGCGGTGGTCGGACCGGCGGGACGACTTATGTACCGAGATCCTGGGCTCGATGAAGGCGCAGCGCGTATTGGAACACCTCCCCCAAACCCGCTCAGGCTGAGCTTGTCGAAGCCCCAACAGCACACACACCAGCGGCTCCTCCAAACCCGCTCGGGCTGAACTTGTCGAAGCCCCTCACCCCGAACGCAGGAGCTGTACCCCCCAGTCGCGCTCGAACAGGTAGAGCAGCAGGCGCGCCGCCTCGCCGCGCGGGCCGGCGAGGCCGCCGTCGCGCTCGATGAGCAGGCGGGCGTCGTCGTGGGCGAGCGGGAGCAGCTTGGTGATCTGGTCCAGCGTGGCGATGCGGAAGGGGGTGTCGCCGGACTGGCGCGTGCCGAGCAGCTCGCCGCCGCCGCGCAGCTGCAGGTCCTCCTCGGCGAGCCGAAAGCCGTCCTGCGTCTCGCGCATCAGCGCGAGCCGCTGGCGCGCGGTCTCGGACAGCTGGGCGCCGCGCAGCAGGAGGCAGGTCGACTTGCCCTCGCCCCGGCCCACGCGGCCGCGCAGCTGGTGGAGCTGCGCGAGGCCGAAGCGCTCCGCCTGCTCGATCACCATCAGCGTCGCGTTGGGCACGTCGACGCCCACCTCGATCACCGTCGTCGCCACCAGCAGCCCCGCCTCGCCGCGCGCGAACCGCTCCATCGCAGCGTCCTTCGCCTCGGGGCGGAGCTGGCCGTGGACCAGCGCCACCCCGTCGCCGAAGCGCGCCTTCAGCGCCGCGTAGCGGGCCTCGGCGGCGGCGAGGTCGTCGGTCTCGCTCTCGTTGACCATCGGGCAGACCCAGTAGGCCTGCTGGCCGGTCGCGACATGGCGGGCGAGCGCGCCGATCACGTCGTCCATGCGCTCGACCGCGACCACGCGGGTGTCGATCGCCTGGCGGCCGGGGGGCAGCTCGTCCAGCTTGGAGACCTCCATCTCGCCGTACTGGGCCAGCGTCAGCGTGCGCGGGATCGGCGTGGCCGTCATCGCCAGGGTGTGCGGGGTGCGGCGGCCCTTGCGCGCCAGCATGAGCCGCTGGCCCACGCCGAAGCGGTGCTGCTCGTCGATCACCACCAGCGCCAGGTTGCGGTAGGCGACTGCGTCCTGGAAGATGGCGTGGGTGCCCACGACAATGGAGATCGAGCCGTCCAGCAGCCCGATCAGGATCGCCTCGCGCGCGCGGCCCTTGTCGCGGCCGGTCAGCAGGGCGATCGCGACGCCGGTGCCCTGCAGCATGCGCGAGAGCGTCTCGTAATGCTGGCGGGCGAGGATCTCCGTGGGCGCCAGCAGCGCGGCCTGCGCCCCCGCCTCCACCGCGATCAGCATCGCGGACAGCGCCACCACCGTCTTGCCCGAGCCGACGTCGCCCTGCAGCAGCCGCAGCATCGGCGCGGGCTGCGCGAGGTCGCCCTCGATCTCGCGGATCGAGCGCGCCTGGGCGCCGGTGAGCGCGAAAGGCAGGCGCAGCCGGGCGCGCAGCGTGCCGTCGCCGGCGAGCGGCGTGCCGCGCTGCGAGCGGTTGCTCTCGCGCACCAGCATCAGCGCCAGCGCGTTGGCGAACAGTTCGTCATAGGCGAGCCGGTCGCGCGCGGCGGCGTGGACGCCGCGATGCGCCGCGGTCAGCGCCTCGCGCCAGGCGGGCCAGCCGGTGCGGCCGAGCAGCCCCGGCTCGATCCACTCGGGAAGCTCGGGCAGCGCCTTGACCGCCTGCGCCACCAGCGCGGCGACCCGCCCCTGCGTCAGCCCTTCCGACAGCGGGTACACTGCCTCGCAGAGCTGCCCGAGCGGCGTCGAGGCGTCCGGCGAGACATGCTCGGGATGCACGATCTGCAGCATCTGGCCGTACTGGTCCAGGCGTCCCGCCACCCACCGGAGTTCTCCCACCGGCAGTTGCTTCTTCGCGCTGTAGGACGCGCGGCCGAAGTAGGTGAGCGTGCAGATGTTGCCCGCCGCATCCTCCGCCACGACGCGGAACGGCCCGCGCCCGCCGGGGGCGCGGTGTTCGCGCACGGTGAGTGCGACGATCACGTTCTCGCCGACGCTGGCCTCGTCGAGGTTGGCGATGGCGCGGCGTTCCACGAAGCGGTCGGGCAGGTGATACGCAATGTCGCGGATGCGGGTCAACCCCAGCTTTTCCAGCGGCTTGCGCAGCTTGGGGCCGACGCCTTCGAGCGCCTCGACTTCGACGAACAGGGAGTGGAGCGCTTCGGGCCGCATGGCAGCGCCTCTTAGCGCGAGTGCGCACCGTTTCGCCAGAGCGTGCGGAACTGCCTCGCCGGCGCCGCCGTTGGCTGGCTGTCAGCATGTCACAGAAGTGAAGGAGAAGCCCATGCTCTTGCCGCACGGAACCGTTTTCGCGATCGTCGACGGAGAGAAGTTCGAGCTTTACCGCAACGCGGGCATGGAGGCCGAGCCGCAACTCACCGCCCTCGACACGCCGGACCTCGAGGCGACCAACTACAGCGCCGCGGCCAAGGACCACGACAAGATCTCGCGCTTCCAGTCCGGTGCCCCCAAGGACCGGCTCGACAAGATGGAGGAAGCCGCCCACGTCACCGCCGTCGCCGAGTGGCTGAACGCGCAGGTCCTCTCGCGCCAGATCGACAAGCTGGTGGTGGTCGCCGATCCCAAGTCGCTGGGGCAGATGCGCCGCCACTACCACAAGGAGCTGGAAGGCGTGCTGGTGGCCGAAGTGCCCAAGAACCTCGCCGGGCGCCCGGCGCAGGAGATCGTCCGGGTGCTCCACACCTGAAGCGTCGCGCAGCGGCAGGCTCCGGATCGACCCGGAGCTTGCCCCTGCCCGCGCCGCGCGGTAACGGCGCGCCATGACCGCGCTTCCGCCCCGCCTCGCCCGCCTCAAGTTCCGCGCCTGGCACCGCGGCACCCGCGAGGCCGACTACATGATCGGGTGCTTCTTCGACCGTTTCCACGCCGAATGGTCCGAAGCCGACATCGATCTCTTCGAACGCATGATCGAGGAGGAGGACGTCGACATCATGGCCTGGGCGCTCGGCACGCAGAGCATACCCGAGGAATACCGCGGCCCGCTGCTCGACCGCATGATGAAGCTCGACTACGTCGACATCCCGCGCTGAGGCCCTTCTGAGGCCGCGCTAACGCGGCGCTAACGCGGCGCTAAGGCCGCGCTAGAGCGTACCCAGCAGATGCCCGCCGTCGACCGGGATCACCACCCCCGTCATGTAGCGCGAGGCGTCCGAGCACAGCAGCAGCAGCGGCCCGTCGAGATCCTCGAAGGCTCCGAAGCGGCGCTGCGGGATCCGCCGCGCCATCGCCTCGCCCAGCTTGCTCTCCAGGAAGTCGCGGTTCATGTCGGTCGCGAAGTAGCCCGGCGCCAGCGCATTCACGCGGATTCCGAAGCGGGCCAGCTCCAGCGCCATCTGCTTGGTCATCTGCACCACGCCGGCCTTGCTCATGGCATAGACCGCCAGCTGCCCGCCCTGCGCCAGCCCCAGGATCGAGGCCACGTTGACGATGGCCCCACCCCCGCCGCCACTCTTGCTCCGGTCGCGCATCCCCCGCGCCACCGCGGTGGCGACCAGGAACGCGCCGCGCAGATTGGCGTCCATCACGTAGTCGTAGTCCTCGACCCCCACCTCCAGGACCGGCTGTGCCCGCGATACCCCGGCGTTGTTGACCAGCACGTCGATCGGCCCCGCCGCCGCCACCGCCGCCGCGACGCTGGCAGGGTCGGTCACGTCGAGCGGGACGCAGCGCGCGCGCTTGCCGATCTGCGCCGCCAGCTCCTCCAGTGCCGCGGTCCGCCGCGCCGCGAGCACGACTTCCGCCCCCGCCTCCGCCAGCACCCGGGCGAAGTGTCGGCCCAGCCCGCTCGACGCGCCCGTTACCAGCGCGCGCCTGCCTTCAAGCCTGTCCGATGCCGCCATGCCGCTCTCCTTGCTTCGTGCGTGTCCCGATCCCGCGATGGGCGTGTTCGCGCCCGCGTGCAACGCGCAAGGTGCCCGCGTGCAACGCGCAAGGTGATTGTATTTCCGCGGCCTACCGCATATCTCGACCCGATCCCCGCCATGCCCGATCTCTCCCGCATCCTCTCGGCGACCGCGCCGCTGACCCTCGCCTCCGTCACCCGCGGCGCGCAGCCGCTGGTCATGGCCGACCTCGCGCGCGCCGTCGCCGGAGCCCAGGGCGGCGCCGGCGGCCGCGCGGTCTTCGTCGCCGACAACGAAGGCGCCATGCGCGCCATCGTCGAGGCGGCGCAGTTCTTCGCGCCCGAGCTGGACGTCATCGAGTTCCCGGCGTGGGACTGCCTGCCCTACGACCGCGCCAGCCCCGCACTGTCGGTCAGTGCCCGCCGGCTGGCCGCGCTGCACCGGCTCCAGGCCCGGCGCACGGGACCACAGCTGCTGGTCACCACCATCAACGCCCTGCTCCAGCGGGTGCTCACGCCGTTCCGCATCCGCGAATCGGTGCGGCTGCTCAAGCCCGGCATGGAAGTGGGGCACGAGAGCCTGATCGCGCTGCTGCGCCGGCAGGGCTACCACCGCAGCGACACCGCCATCGACGCGGGCGAGTTCGCGGTGCGCGGCTCGATCTTCGACATCGTGCCCTCGGGCCTCGACGGCGGCCTCCGCCTCGACTTCTTCGGCGACGAGCTGGAGACGCTGCGCCTGTTCGACACCGGCACGCAGCGCTCCACCGGCACCGTGCCCGAACACCTCCTGCTTCCCGCCAGCGAGGCGCTGCTCGACGACGAGAGCGTCAAGCGCTTCCGCACCCGCTACCGCGAGATGTTCGGCGCGCATGCCACCGCCGACCCGCTCTACCAGGCGATCAGCGACGGCCGCCGTCTGGCCGGCATGGAGCACTGGCTCCCGCTGTTCGAGGACCGGCTGGTCACGCTGTTCGAGCACCTCGACGACGACGACCTGATCGTCATCGACAGCGCGGCCCTGGGCGCGGCGGACGAGCGCATCTCCGACATCGCGGATTACCACAAGGCCCGCCTCGACACCTCCGGCCAGAAGGCCGGATCGTACCGCCCGCTGGCCACCGACTCGCTCTATCTCGCGCGCGACGAGTTCGAGCGCCTGGTCGCCGCGCACCCGGTCCACCGCGCCGATCCCTTCGCCCAGCCCGAAAGCGCCAAGGTCATGGACTTCGGCTTCGGCAACGCGCGGGACTTCGCCCCCGAGCGGGCCCGCGGCGACAATGCCTACGAGGCCGCGGCGAAGCACCTCCACGCGGTCGCCAAGTCCGGCCGCAAGGCGATCCTCGCGGCCTACTCGCCCGGCAGCCGCGCCCGGCTGGTCTCAATCCTAGGCGAGGCGCAAGGGCCCGAGCCGCGGCTGGCGGAGACCTGGCAGGAGGCGCTCGGCCTCGCCGTCCAGGGCCGCTCCGCCGCGCTGGTCCTGCCGCTGGAGACGGGCTTCGCCAACGACACGGTCGAGGTCGTCACCGAGCAGGACATCCTCGGCGACCGGCTCGTCCGGCGAAAGAAAAAGAAGAAGGACTCCGACGCCTTCCTCGCCGAACTGGCAGCGCTGACCCCGGGCGACCTGATCGTCCACATGGATCACGGCATCGGCCGCTACGAAGGCCTGCAGTCGATCCCGGTCGGCAAGAGCCCGCACGACTGCGTGATGCTGACCTATGCGGGCGGCGACAAGCTCTACATACCGGTCGAGAACCTCGACGTCCTGTCGCGCTACGGCAGCGAGGCCGAAGGCGTCGCGCTCGACAAGCTGGGCGGCGAGGCCTGGCAGAAGCGCCGCGCCCGGCTCAAGGAACGCATCCGCGAGATCGCCGGCGAGCTGATGAAGACCGCCGCCGAACGCGCGCTGCGGCAGGCCCCGGCGCTGGTCGCCGAGGAATCGAGCTTCAACCAGTTCGTCGACCGGTTC
Source organism: Novosphingobium soli (assembly GCF_042432915.1). NCBI lineage: Bacteria > Pseudomonadati > Pseudomonadota > Alphaproteobacteria > Sphingomonadales > Sphingomonadaceae > Novosphingobium > Novosphingobium soli. Next base: position 159,304 of record NZ_JBHLWK010000009.1, on the reverse strand, counting down.
CCCTGGGCCGAGACGGACGACCAGGAAGCCGCCATCGCCGATACGCTGGACGACCTCGCCTCGGGCAAGCCGATGGACCGGCTCGTCTGCGGCGACGTCGGTTTCGGCAAGACCGAGGTGGCCTTGCGCGCCGCCTTCGTCGCCGCCATGGCGGGCCAGCAGGTTGCCGTCGTCGCGCCCACCACGCTCCTGGCGCGCCAGCACTATTCCAGCTTTGCCGAGCGCTTCGCCGGTTTCCCGCTCAACGTCGGCCGCCTCTCGCGCCTGGTGCCTGAGAAGGAGGCCAAGGCCACCCGCGACGGGCTGGCCGACGGCACCGTCGACGTCGTCTGCGGCACCCATGCGATCCTCTCGAAGTCGGTCAGCTTCAAGAACCTGGGCCTCGTCATCGTCGACGAGGAGCAGCGCTTCGGCGTCACCCACAAGGAGAAGCTCAAGCAGCTGCGCGCCGACGTCCACGTCCTGACGCTCACCGCCACGCCGATCCCGCGCACGCTGCAGATGGCGATGTCGGGGTTGCGCGAACTGTCCACCATCCAGACCCCGCCGGTCGATCGCCTCGCGGTGCGCACGTACGTGATGGAATGGGACGACATGGTGATGCGCGAGGCGCTGTTGCGCGAGCACCATCGCGGCGGCCAGAGCTTCATCGTCGTGCCCCGCATCTCGGACATGCCCGAGATGGAGGACTGGCTGCGCAAGCACGTCCCCGAAGTGAAGGTCATCGCCGCGCACGGCCAGATGTCGGCGGGCGAGGTGGAGGAGCGCATGAGTGCCTTCTACGAGGGCCAGTACGAGGTGCTGCTGTCCACCACCATCGTGGAATCGGGCATCGACATCCCGCGCGCCAACACCATCATCATCCACCGCGCGGACCGCTTCGGCCTCGCCCAGCTCTACCAGCTGCGCGGGCGCGTGGGCCGCTCGAAGCTGCGCGCCTATGCCTACCTGACGACGCCGCCGAACCAGGCGCTGAGCGAAGTGTCGGAAAAGCGCCTCAAGGTGCTGGGCGATCTCGATTCGCTGGGCGCGGGCTTCCAGCTCGCCAGCCACGACCTCGACATCCGCGGCGCCGGCAACCTGCTCGGCGACGAGCAGTCCGGCCACATCCGCGAGGTCGGCTTCGAACTCTACCAGTCGATGCTGGAGGACGCGATCCTCGCCGCCCGCGCCGGCGGCGTGGGGCTTGAGAAGGACACCTCCGGCCTGTCTCCGCAGATCACGGTCGAAGCGCCGATCATGATCCCGGAGGAGTACGTCCCCGACCTGGCCGTGCGCATGGCGCTCTACCGCCGTCTCAACGATGCCGACAGCAAGGACGAGATCGAATCCCTGTCGGCCGAGATGATCGACCGCTTCGGCCCCCTCCCCCCGCCGACCGCCAACCTCCTCCAGCTCATCCAGATCAAGCGGCAGGCGATCGAGGCGCACATCGCCAAGATCGACGTCGGCCCGCGCGGCACCCTCGTCAGCTTCCACAAGGACAGCTTCCCGAACCCCGCCGGCCTCATCGCCTACGCCGAGCGCCTGAACGGCGCGGTCAAGCTGCGGCCCGACAACAAGCTCGTGCTGCAACGCGCCTGGGGCGACCCCAAGAGCCGCCTCAACGGCCTGCTGCAACTGACCAAGGGCCTGAGCGCCGTCGCCCGCAAGGGGTGAGCGGGGGGTCGGGTGACGTCGCGTCCGACCCACTCAGCCTGAGCCTGTTGAAGACCTCACGGCGACGCGTGAGGTTCCCATGCTTCGACAAGCTCAGCATGAGCGGGATGAACGGGCGAGGCAGCTCGACCGCAGCCGGTCCCCTCCACACCGCTCAGCCTGAGCCTGTCCAAGGCCCCGCGGCGCGGCGCGGGGTTCCCATGCTTCGACAAGCTCAGCATGAGCGGGATGAACGGGCGAGGCAGCTCGACCCGCAGCCAGCCCCTCCACACCGCTCAGCCTGAGCCTGTCGAAGGCCCCCGCGGCGCGGCGCAAGGGACGCTCAGGCAGCTCGGTGCTCCTCCGTCTCTCCCCGGGCGAGTTCGGCGAACATCGCGGCGCTCATCGGCTGGGCGCGCAGGAAGCCCTGGAAGTAGGCGCAGCCCTCGCGCGCGGCGACTTCGCGCTGGCCGTCCTCCTCGATGCCCTCGGCGATCACTTCCAGGTCGAGCGCGCGCGCCATGGCCACGATCGCGCGCAACACGGCCACGTCCCGGCGGTCGGTGGTGATGCCGTCGATCATCGAGCGATCCAGCTTGAGGTAGTGAATCGGCAGGACCTTGAGGTAGCGGAAGTTGCAGAAACCCGCCCCGAAGTCGTCGAGCGCGACGCGGATGCCTTGTGCCGAGAACTCGGCCATGGTCTGGGCGGCGAGGCCGACGTCGCCGATCAGCGCCTGCTCCGTGACTTCGAGCGTCAGCCGGCGGGGCGGGAAGCCGCTCTCGCGAACGAGGTCGAGCATCTGGCGCGTGTAGCTGGAGAAGGCGAGGTCGGTGGGCGTGACGTTGACCGACAGGCGCAGCGCGCCCGGCCACTCGCGCGCGGCCCAGAGCGCCTTGCGGGCGATGTGGCGCGACAGCGGACCGGTGTGGTCGGCCCGCTCGGCGATGGCGAACAGCGCCGCCGCGCCGATGCGGCCGAGCTCGGGATGGTTCCAGCGCGCGAGCGCCTCGGCCCCGGTGAGGCGGTCGTCGGCCAGGTTGAACTGCGGCTGGAACAGCACCTCGATCTGGTCGCGGTCGATGGCGACGAGCAGGTCGGCCTCGAGCTGCTGCGCCGAACGGCCCGGCGGCGTCACCTCTCCATCGGCCCAGGCCAGACGCGCGCCGTGCTGCTCGTGCGCTTCGCCCAGCGCATGGCCGAGCCGGTCCAGCATCGATTCGACGCTCTCCTGGGCCAGGGCCCGCACCAGCGCGATGCGGGGGGAGAGCCGCAGGACACCCGCGGTCACCGGGATGGGGCGGGAGATCATGTCCGCCAGCTGGTCGGCGACGAGCTGCCAACGCTCGCGGCTGCAGGCCTCGTTGGCGATCAGCAGGAAGCTCCCGCCGCCGGCGCGCGCGAGCAGCCAGGGTCCGTCGAGCTCCTCCTCGGCGAAGTGGCCGATGCGCGCGGCGACCTCCTCCAGCGCGCCGTCGCCGGCGGCCGCGCCGTAGGCCATGTTGATGGCGTCGAGCCGGCGCAGGCTGAGCAGCATGGCATGCACGTGCGCCCGGTGCGGCATCAGCAGCGGATCCTCGCGCCAGGCGGCGACGCGATCGTGCACCGCGTCCAGGCCGGGAATGCCGCTCAGCCGGTCGGCGATCGCCTTGGAGTGACTGTGAACCTTGTCGTGCGGTTTGGCGCCCATCGCCGCGCCATAGCCCAAAGCCCTTGCAAAACCCCTCAAAATTCGACAGCCCCGGTCCCGGATTGGGACCACTGCGCCCCGGGAGACATGATGAGCAAGGACGCCAAGCTGGCGCTGATCGTATCGGACAGCGCCAAGGCGCAGGCCGGCGCCCACGCCCTGCGCGAATCGCACCCCTGGGTGAGCCCCCAGGACGCCGACGTGCTGGTCGTCCTGGGAGGCGACGGCTTCCTGCTGCACGTCCTTCATGAGATGCTCGAATGGGACCGCCTCAAGCCGGTCTTCGGGATGAACCTGGGCACCGTCGGGTTCCTGATGAACGGCCCCGCCGGACCCGTGCCCCTGGCCGCGCGCGTGGCCGAGGCGCACCGCGTGCCGGTGCGCCCGCTCTGCATGCACGCCACCGCGCGCGACGGCGGCACCTTCAGCTATCACGCGATCAACGAGGTCTCGCTCCTGCGCGAGACGCGCCAGACCGCCAAGGTGGAGGTGCGCATCAACGGCCGCGTGCGCATGGAGGAACTGGCGGGCGACGGCATCCTGGTGGCGACGCCGATGGGCTCCACCGCCTACAATCTCTCCGCGCACGGCCCGATCCTGCCGCTGGGCAGCCGCATGCTGGCGATGACCCCGCTCAACCCCTTCCGCCCCCGCCGCTGGAAGGGCGCCATCCTGCCCGAGAGCGCGGAGGTCGAGTTCCGCATCCTCGAGCCCGAGAAGCGCCCCGTCGCCGCCGTCGCCGACCAGAAGGAAGTGCGCGACGTCGCCACCGTCCGGATCGCCGCCTCGGCCGAAAAGGAGCTGACCCTGCTGTTCGACCCCGGCTTCACGCTGGAGGAGCGGATCTTCGCCGAGCAGTTCCAGGTCTGACCCAACTTTGTGCGATCCGATCAAAATTTCCTGCTGCACGGGCTTGCCAATCCCGACGGCGCTGTTATAGGCGCACCCCTGCCCGGCGGTGGTGACACCGACAGGCTGCTCCCCGATAGCTCAGCGGTAGAGCATTCGACTGTTAATCGAATGGCCGTAGGTTCGAATCCTACTCGGGGAGCCAACTTCTTCTAGCACGAGAGACACCAGCCCGCCCGGGCCGCGCATGCGGTTCCGGCGCTTCGCCGTGGGCGAGGGTGGCGTTGGCCGTGCGGGCGGTGCGAGCGCTTGGCTCAGGCCCAGCGCAGAACGAGGGCCAAGAGGCAGGCGGCGCCGAGCGCCAGCTGCAGCGCCCTGCGGAACCGCGCCGGCCGCATCGGCGCGAAGGCTGCGGCGAGCGCCAGCAGCGTGCCGATCCAGAAGATCGCCACCAGCGGTGCCGCGTTGCCGAGGGCGAAGCGCGCGGCCAGGGTGAGCGCGAGCACCAGCGGCATGCCCCAGACCACCGCATCCCACGCCTTGAGCAGGCGCGGCTCGTCGTGCCCGCGGCGGCGGCGCTTGCCGAGCCAGATGTAGGTGCCGGTGGCACAGATCGCGGTCAGCGCGGCGCCCAGGACGAAGTAGGCCAGCTTGACCGGCAGGCCTCCGAAGTTGCCGAAGTGCAGCTTGTAGGTCGAGGCCGCCGCCTGCTGCCCCAGCTCTCCGTCGGCGAGCCCGGCGGGGCCGAGGAAGCGCCCCTGCCCGTCGAAGCGATAGGTCTCGCCGAAGATCAGGCGGCGCGGATGCTCGGCCGAAATCTGGACCTCCTGCCCGACCGTGAGCGGATCGTGGATGATCGCGTATGTCACGGTCACGCCGGGGTAATGCCGGGCCATGTAGCCGAGCGCCCGGGCGACGTCGGGCGCGGCGGCCGGCCGCTTGTCCGGCTTGCCCTCCGCGCCGAACAGCGGCGCATAGACCGCCTCGATGTCGCCGCCGTGATCGAGCGCGGCGAGCGCGTAGCCGGTCACCGCCGCCAGCCCGATCACCGCCCCGGTCAGCGCCACCGCCACCGAGAACGGCAGCGACCACACGCTCATCCGGTTGTGCCAGTCCGCCAGCCCCAGGCCGCTGCCGTCGCGGGCACGCAGGAGGAAGGCATCGCGGAAGATTCGCGGATGCGCGACCACGCCCGAGATCGCGAGCGCCAGGATCATGACGCCCAGCCCGCCCACCACGATCATGCCGATCAGCCCCGGCACGTTCAGGGCGTAGTGCAGCGCGACCAGGAAGTCGGACCAGGCGATTTCCTCGGGTCCGGCCAAGCGGCCGTCGGGCAGGACGTGCGTGGCGCGGGTGTCGGTCGTCACCGTGGCGCGCGGCAGCTCCGCCACCGGCAGGTGGACGTAGAGGTGGCTCGTGGTCGGCTGGCCGTGTTCGGCCGCGAGCGCCGCTTCCACCGCGCGCTGCGCCGCCGCAGGCGCGATGGCCGTCATCTCGGGCGCCTGCGCCTGTTCGAAGCGCTGCAGTTCTTGGTAGAACACCGCCAGGGTCCCCGTCAGGCACACCAGGTAAAGCAAGGCGCCGGCGACGAGGCCGATGGCGGCGTGGCCGGCCAGCGCCCGCTTGACGGTGGAGGGCTCGGGCGCCGCGCTCATGTCAGCAGCCCCAGGGCCAGCGCCGGCCAGGTGGGCAGGCTGGCGAGGGCCAGCGCCTTGAACTGTCCCTTGCGGGTCGCCTGCACCAGCACGGCATAGGCGATCACCGACCAGGCCAGCGGCATCGTGAACAGGAGCATGGCGTTGGCGTTCGCCGCGCTCCAGCCCGCCGCCCGGGCCAGCGCGCCGACGGCCAGCGCGGCGCCAATGGCGAGCAAGGCAGAGACGACCGCCACCAGCGCGAAAGTCAGGAGCCGGCCGCCGATGCGCCGCGGCTCTCCGCGACCGGGCAGCATGCCCACCCGGCGGTTGGACGCCTGGCCCTTGCCCGGAGGCGAGGAGATGGCGGCCCAGGCCAGCGCCGCGAAGGCGGCGCCCATCGCCCACAGCGATGCCACCGCGCAGCCCCAGGCCCCTCCCGAGATCGCGCCCAGGACCAGGCTCGCGAGCAACAGGCCCCAGCCCAGAGTGACGAGGATAAACGAGCGCTGCGGGCGCGACCACGCCGCGCGCAGCACCGCCACGCCGCCGACGCCGGCCAGCGCGGCCAGGGCCAGGACCGCGTCGGCGCTCATGCCAGCAAGCCCTCGGGGCCGCCCGCCGCGACGCGATGGCGGCGTCCGCGCACCTTCAAGCTGAAACCCCGTAGCCGCTGCATCGCCATTCCCCGATCCCTCGGAAGAACGAACTAATGCAACTCATTCGCAATCACAAGGCGAACGTACCGGGCCGGGGTGCCACCTGCGATCCGACCGGAGCACTCTTCCCGAGGCGCACCGCACCTCGGGGACGGTGGCCCCGCCTCAGACGAGCGCGCCGTGACAGTGCTTGTACTTGTTCCCCGACCCGCAAGGGCACGGCGCGTTGCGGCTGATCGCCAGGTCGGCCCAGGGATTGCTCTCGGCATCGGCGCCCGGGGCGGAGGCGGTGGTCCCCTGCGGGCTCCCCGCCAGGGTGCCGAACAACTCGGGCCGCAGCGACGATCCGTCGCCATCCTGGCTGTCGTCGAGGCCGGTGAACGGATCGATGTGACCGGTGAGGAAATCGGGCAACTCAGGAAGCTGCGCCGGCTCGGGCATGCGCAGTTCGCTGACGGCGATGATCCGGGTCACGTCCTCGCGGATCGAATCGAGCATGCGCTCGAACAGGCTGAAGGCTTCCTGCTTGTACTCGTTGATCGGCTGCTTCTGGGCATAGGCGCGCAGGAACACCACCTGCCGCAGCGCGTCGAGCGTGGCGAGGTGCTCCTTCCAGTAGTGGTCGAGGCGGTCGAGCAGGATCGACTTCTCCACCTGGCGCCAGATCGCCGGGTCGTCCTGCGCCATCTTCTCGGCCATGCGGGCGTCCGCCAGCTCGGTGATGCGCTGCTCGACGTCCTCGGAATCGATGCCGTCCTCCTCGATCCACGCCTCGAGCGGAATGTCGAGGTTGAGGGTTTCGAGGACGCGCTCCTTCAGGCCCTGGACGTTCCAGTGCTCGGGATACGAGCCCTGCGGGCAGGCATCGGCGACCAGGGCGTTGATCGTGTCGTGGCGCATGTCGACCACCACGTCGTCCACTGCCTCGGCGTCCATGATGTCCGCGCGCTGCTCGTAGATGACCTTGCGCTGATCGTTCATCACGTCGTCGTACTCGACGACCTGCTTGCGCACCTCGTAGTTGCGCGCCTCGACCTTCTTCTGCGCGGTCTCGATCGCTTTCGACAGCCACTTGGAGCCGATCGCCTCGCCGTCCGCCAGGTTGCTGTTCATCATCTTGGCGAACAGCGTGTCCGGCCCGAAGATGCGCAGCAGGTCGTCCTCCAGGCACAGGTAGAACTTCGATAGGCCGGGGTCGCCCTGGCGACCGGAGCGCCCGCGCAGCTGGTTGTCGATGCGGCGGCTCTCGTGGCGCTCGGTGCCGATGACGCACAGGCCTCCGGCAGCGAGGACCAGGCGCTTCTGCTCGGCGACCTCGGCCTTGATCCGGGCGATGGCCTCGTCGCGCTCCGGCCCCTCGGGCACGTCGCGCAGCTCGTCCTCGACGCGGAACTCGACGTTGCCGCCCAGCTGGATGTCGGTACCGCGGCCCGCCATGTTAGTGGCGATGGTGACGGCGCCCAGGCTGCCCGCCTGCGCCACGATATGCGCTTCCATCTCGTGGAAGCGGGCGTTGAGGACCGAGTGCTTGACGCCTTCCTTGTTGAGGAAGTCCGACAGCAGTTCCGACTTCTCGATCGAGACGGTGCCGACGAGGACCGGCTGGCCGATCTCGTTCTTCTCGCGGATCAGCTTGGCGATGGCGGCGAACTTGTCGAGCGTGTTCTTGTAGAACTCGTCCTCCTCGTCCACGCGCATGACCGGCACGTTGGTCGGGATGGTGACCACGTTCATCTTGTAGATGTCGTAGAACTCGGCCGCTTCGGTCGCCGCGGTACCCGTCATGCCCGACAGCTTGGGATACATGCGGAAGTAGTTCTGGAAGGTGATCGAGGCCAGCGTCTGGTTCTCCGGCTCGATCCGCACGCCTTCCTTGGCCTCGACCGCCTGGTGCAGGCCGTTGGACCAGCGGCGCCCGTCCATCATGCGGCCGGTGAACTCGTCGATGATGACGACCTTGCCGTCCTTGACGATGTAGTCGGTGTCGCGCTTGAACATGACCACGGCTTTCAGCGCCTGGTCCAGGTGGTGTACCACCTGCGTGTTCTCCACGTCGTAGAGGTTGCTGCCTTCGAGCAGGCCGGCGGCCTCGAGCATGCGCTCGGCCTTCTCGACGCCGTCCTCGGTGAGCGAGATGTTCTTGGTCTTCTCGTCCGCCTCGTAGTCCTCGGGGAGGAGCTGCTTCACGATGGCGTCGACCTGGACGTAGAGCTCGCTCTTGTCGTCGGTGGGACCCGAGATGATGAGCGGCGTGCGGGCCTCGTCGATCAGGATCGAGTCGACCTCGTCGACGATGGCGAAGTTGAAGGGGCGCTGGACCATCTGGCTGCGCTCGTGCTTCATGTTGTCGCGCAGGTAGTCGAAGCCGAACTCGTTGTTGGTGCCGTAGGTGATGTCCGCGGCATAGGCCTCGCGGCGCTCGAACTCGTTGAGGTTGGGCACGATAACCCCCACGGTGAGGCCGAGGAAGCCATGGAGGCGCCCCATCTGCTCGGCGTCGCGGCGGGCGAGGTAGTCGTTGACGGTGACGACGTGGACACCCTTGCCTTCCAGCGCGTTGAGGTAGGTCGCGGTGGTGGCGACCAGGGTCTTGCCCTCGCCCGTGCGCATCTCGGCGATCTCGCCGCGGTGGAGCACGATGCCGCCGATCAGCTGGACGTCGAAGTGGCGCATGCCGAACACGCGCTTGGACGCCTCGCGGACGGTGGCGAAGGCTTCGGGCAGGATCTGGTCGAGCGTGGCACCGCCCGCGATGAGCTCGCGCAGGCGGGGCGTCTGCGCCGCCAGCTGCTCGTCGCTATAGGCCTCGAACGTCGGCTCGAAGGCGTTGATCTGCGCGACGACCTTGTCGAGCGACTTGACGTAGCGCTCGTTGGACGAGCCGAAGATGGACTTGACGAGTGCGCCGAGCATGGCGGGAATCCCTGTTTTCGTGAATCTGGAAGGTTCGGATAGGGACGCAGCGCGCCTGCCCGGCGCCGGTCTGCGTCGAAGGGAGCCGGGGCGGCCGGGACGGCGCCCGGCGGCGCCTCACTCGCGCGCGCGGTCGATGCCGGTGCGGACCGTCGCCGCGGGAACGCGAATGGGCGCGACAGGGCGGGCGGGCGCATGCAGGCGGGGGTCCGGCAGCCCGGGGCCGGGCAGCCGGGCCAGGGCCACGGGGGCCCTAGGGGCCCTGAGTGCCAGCGTTTCGCGCGGCGATGCCAGCTGAATGCTCGCCACCTGCGAGGCACGCGCCTCGGCCGGGCCGATCTGTGCGGCCAGGCCCGTCAGCAGGGCAAGCAGGGTCAGGAGCAGGCGATGAGCCATCGCGACCAGATAGGGACGCGCATCGGCCCTGTCCACCGTGCAGATGCCCCGATGCCCCGCTAACCGCACGCTGATGCGCTGCTAATGCGGCGCTAACGGCGTGTTGAGGGGCCCGGTGCTGGCCGCCTGACGCTTGACCTTGGCGGGCCATGCGCTACGCGCTCTCGCCATGGCCCACCCCGTCTCCCCGCTCGCCTCCCCCTTCCCCGCCATCCCGGAGATCGCGGGCGTCACCCCGTACGTCGTGCGCGCCGGATACAAGGACTGGGGGCGCTGCGACCTGACCTACGTCACCTTCGAGGAAGGCACCGCGGTGGCAGGCGTGTTCACCCGCAACCTATGCTGCTCCACCGAAGTGGAGCTAGGCCGGCAGAACCTCGCCCAGGGCCGCGCGCGGGCGCTGGTGGTCAACGCGGGCAACTCCAACGCCTTCACCGGCTACCGCGGTCGCGAGGCGGTCGAGCAGATCATGGACCAGGTCGCGGCGCACCTGGACTGCCCGCGCGAGCAGGTCTTCGTCTCCTCCACCGGCGTGATCGGCGTCCCGCTCCCCAAGGACAAGGCGCGCGAGGGCGTGGCCAACGCGCTCACCGCCGCACCCTGCAGCTGGGAAGACGCCGCCAACACGATCGCGACCACCGACACCTTCGCCAAGGGTGCGACGGCGACCGCGATGATCGGCGACGTCAGGATCACCATCGGCGCCATCATCAAGGGATCGGGGATGGTCGCCCCCGACATGGCGACGATGCTGGGCTACCTGTTCACCGATGCGGCGGTGGAGCCGGCCTTCCTGCAGCAGTGCCTTTCGGAAGCGAACGCGCGCACCTTTTCGTGCATCACGGTGGACTCGGACACCTCGACCAGCGACACCGTCCTGGCCTTCGCGACCGGCCGCGCCGGGAACGCCCCGCTGGCCTCGTTCGACAGCCCCGGCGCCGATGCCTTCGCTGCCGCCATCCACGACGTCTGCCGGCAACTCGCCCATCTCGTCGTGCGCGACGGCGAAGGAGCGCAGAAGTTCATCGCCGTCGCCGTGAGCGGCGCTGTGTCGGACGAGAGTGCCCGAAAGGTCGGACTGGCGATCGCCAACTCGCCCTTGGTCAAGACCGCCATCGCGGGCGAGGATGCCAACTGGGGACGCGTGGTCATGGCCGTCGGCAAGGCCGGGGAGCCGGCCGATCGCGACAGGCTCTCCATCGGCTTCGGCGGCACCTGGGCCGCGCGCGAGGGGCTACCGCTTGCGACCTACGACGAAGCGCCGGTCGCCGCGCACCTCAAGGGTCGCGACATCACGATCGAGGTCGACCTCGGCCTCGGCGAAGGGCGCGCAACCGTGTGGACCTGCGACCTGACCCACGGCTACATCTCGATCAACGCCGACTACAGGAGCTGAGATGCCTGCACCGTTCTTCACGATCTGGGGCCGCCTGAACTCGCACAACGTCAAGAAGGTGGCCTGGTTCGCAGAGGAACTGGGTCTGGCGAGCATCCGGCACGATATCGGCGGCGCCTTCGGCTACACCGAAGACTATCTGGCGAAGAACCCCAACCGCCTCGTCCCCACGATAGAGGACGGCAAGGTGGTCCTCTGGGAATCCAACGCGATCCTGCGCTACATGGCGGCGGAATACGGAGGGCCGCGCTGGTTTCCGGCCGACCCGATCGACCGCGCCCTCGCCGATCGCTGGATGGACTGGCAGTTCGGCTATGCCGATGCCCAGCGCACACCGTTCCTGAGCTTTGCCAGAACGCCGCAAGAGCAGTGGGACGAGGACGCCATAGCGCGCGGCATGGCAGAATGCGCACGCCTGCTTGCCGTGCTCGAACGCTATCTGGCGGATAAGCCGTGGCTCTCCGGCGCGCAGTTCGGCATCGGGGACATCCCCATGGGCGTATACGCCTACACCTGGTTCAGCCTGCCCTTCGAGAAGCCCGAGTTCCCCGCCATCGCGAACTGGTATGCTCGCATCCGCGAGCGCCCCGGCTTCGCCACCCAGGTGATGATCCCCCTGACATGATGACCCCTGCCCTCCACGCCGCCGTCGAGACGATCATGCGCGAGGCGAGCGAGCGCGCCATCCTGCCCCGCTACCAGGCGCTGGCTCTCAGCGACATCGACAACAAGGCCGTCGACGATGTGGTCACCATCGCCGACAAGGAAGCGGAAGCGATGCTCACCGAGCGTCTCTCGGCGCTCCTGCCCGAGGCCAGCGTCGTGGGAGAGGAAGCCTGCTTCGCCGACATGACGGTGATGGAGCGGCTCAAGGACCGCCTCTGCTGGATCGTCGACCCGCTTGACGGCACCAACAACTTCGCCGCGGGCAAGCCGCCGTTCGGCGTCCTCGTGGCGCTGGCGGATCGTGGAGAGATCCTGGGCGGCTGGATTCTCGATTGCCTGAGCGGACGCTTCTGCCGCGCGGACGCCGGGGGGGGCGCATGGATCGACGGGGAGCGCATCACCGCCCGCACGACCGGCGAGGAGCCTCCCCTGGCCGCGATCTCGACGCTGTTCCTCGACCCCGAGGCGCGGGAGAAAATACGGGCCCACATCGCTCCGCACTACCGGCTGGTCGATATCCCCCGGTGTGCTGCGGAGCAGTACCCTCGGCTCGTCGTGGGCGTGAACGACATCTCGGTCTTCAACCGCACCTTGCCCTGGGACCATGCCGCCGGCGTGCTGTTCCTGAACGAGGCGGGCGGAAAGGCGGCGCGGCCTGACGGTAGCCCCTATCGAGCGGATGAGTATGAGCGGTCCGATCTCATCGGCGCCGCCAGCCCCGCCTTATGGGACGCGTTCGCGGAGATCGTGGCGCGGATCGGCTGAAGGAGCCCAGCCGCATTCCCGCAGCCCGTGCCGCGTAAAAGCGGCTCTCGGCCGGGCATCCTGAACATGACAAAGCCCCCGCCGCTCACGCGAACGGGGGCTTCGAAGCGGATACCCGAAGGTTCAGCCAAGCTCGCCTTCGAGCCAGCCCTTCAGCGCGCTCTTGGGAGCAGCGCCCAGCTTCTGCGCAACCGGCTGGCCGTCCTTGAACAGCACCATGAGCGGGATCGACTTGACGCCGATCTGCGTGGGGATGTCGGTGTTCGCCATGATGTCCATCTTGGCGATCGTCACCTTGTCGGACAGTTCCTCGGCGATCTCCTCCAGGGCCGGCCCGATCATCTTGCAGGGACCGCACCAGTCCGCCCAGAAATCGACAAGGACGGGCTTGTCGGACTTGAGGACCTCGTCGTCGAAGCTGGCATCGGTGACGGCAATCGTGGACATCGCATGACTCCTGGAAATCGAATGGGGTGCAATCTAGGGATGAACCGGGACGGTGCAACACCGTGAGCCGAAACCTTTACTCCCGGGCTTCCAAGGCGGGCTTGTGCTGGGCAAGCACCTCCGCAGGGACCGGTATCAGCCGCGGGACCGCGGTGTAAAGCAGCGCCACCTCGACGGTGCGCCCCGGAAAAGTCGCCTCAAGCGCTGCGGCATAGGCGGCCATCTGCCGCAGCACGCCTGCGGGAACTTCGGCCAGCGACTGCGGCGGCCGCCGGGCGCTCTTGTAGTCGACGAGGCGCACCCGCCCGGGCTCCACGACCAGACGGTCGATGGTGCCGGCAACCACTTGCCCGCCCACGACCGCGGCGACAGGAACCTCGGGCAGGCTTTCAGGCCCGAAGAGATCCGACCAATGAGGATTTTCGAGCACCGTCAGCGCGCTGGACAGCAGAGTGTCCCGATCGCTCGTGGAGAACTCCGCAGCGTGGCGGGCCAGCCAGGCGCGGCCGGCATCGCGCCTGCCGGCAGGCGCGACTTCCGGCAGTCTTTCCAGCAGCTTGTGCACCAGCGTCCCGCGGCGGGCGGCATCGCGGCCGGCGCCTGGAGGGAATGGTGGATCGGGGGCCTCGTCCTCGCCGAGTGCCGAGGGCGCGAGCGGACGCGGCGGGCGCGGCTCCGCGGCGGGGGCGTGCTCCAGCCAGCGCGGGAGCGGCTCGCGCAGGTCGAGTTCGGGCTGCGCGAGCGGCACCGGCAGCGGCGGACCGAGCCGGCCATGCTCACAGCGAGCGCCCCATATCGGATCGCCAAGCTCCGCCTCGGGAGGAAACAGGGCGCGAAGGCGTGCATACCAGCTCTTCGGGCTGGGCCCGTCGCGGTCACGGCTGCCGAGCGCCCCGCCGACGAACAGCGCTTCCTCGGCGCGCGTCATCGCCACGTAGAGAAGGCGCCAGTGCTCCTGCTCGTCCGCCCTTCGCGCCTCCTCCAGATGGTCGGCGATACGCCCCTGCTTTTCGTCGCCGGAGAGCGGGGGCAGCGGGATGGTGCGCCCTGCGTCACGCGGGTCGGGCAGGTCGATACCACGCTCCCGCGCGGTGTCCGGATTGCTCGTCGCATCGGCGAGGATGACGATCGGCGCCTGCAGCCCCTTGGAGCCGTGGACGGTCATGACGCGCACCAGCCCCGCGGCGTTGCCTGCTTCGCGCTTAAGCTCGCCGTCCCCGGCATCGAACCAGGCGAGAAATCCGGCGAGGCTCGGCGTTCCGGTCACGGCATAGGCCTTGGCAGCGTTGACCAGTTCGTCGATCGGATCGTTCGCCTCGCTGCCGAGCCGGGCGACGAGGCGCCGCCGGCCCTGCCAAGGCCCGACCAGCAGCCACTGCAGCAAGTCCTGCGGAGGATCGTAGTCGGCCAGCGCCAGCAGGGCGCCCAGCTGCTCCATCACCGCAGCCACGTCGGGCTCGCGCGAACGGCGCAGGTGCTCCCACAAGCGCGTGTGCTTGTCGCGATAGCCGTGCGCAAGCAGCTGCTCCTGGCTCCAGCCGACCAGGGGAGACACCAGGAGGGATGCAAGATTGAGGTCGTCCAGCGGCTGGACCGCGAAGCGCAGCGCGGCCACGAGGTCCTTGACCGCGAGCGGAGCGCCCAGGCGCAGCCGGTCGACGCCCGCCACGTCTACACCGGCCGCATGAAGGCGCGCGACGATCAGGCCGGCGAGTTCCTTGCGCTGGCGGACCAGCACCATGATGTCCCCAGGTCCGGCACGGCGGGGACGTCCCTTCACCAGCGTGAAGCCGGGCCCGCCGGGATCAAGCCAGTCGCGCACCTGCTGTGCGATGCGCTCCGCCATCTGCCGGTCGGGCCGGGACAGCCAGCCGGGCGCTGTTCCGTCCTCTTGCCCGTCCTCGACAAGATCGTCGTCCTCGGCAGCGGAGCCCGCCCCGACCGGCTGCCACAGCGCGACATAGCCCGGGCGTTCCTCGCCCTGGTGCGCGCCAGCGGGCCGATCCAGGCCGAAGTTCTCGTGGCCGATCCCCGCGATCGCTTCGTCCACGAAGTCGAGCACCGGCTGGGCAGTGCGGAACGATCGGTCGAGGCCGAGTTCGAGCAGGCGGCGCGGCATGAGGTTGCTGCGCAGCACCTCGGCGTTCTGCGCCGCTTCCCCCATCTCGCGGCGGACCCGGTCGGCGGCGCGCCGGAAGTTCTCGGGACTGGTGCCCTGGAAGCGGAAGATCGCCTGCTTGTAGTCGCCGACGACGAAGAGCGTGCGCAGCAACGCGTCTCGATGAGCCCCACGGCGGCCCTCGTGCTGGCCGAGGCCGGCCCAGAACTCGCCGGCCATGGCGAAGATGATGTCCCACTGTGCCGCGTTGGTGTCCTGCGCCTCGTCGACAAGGATGTGGTCGAAGCGCCGGTCCAGCTTGTAGCGAATCCAGTCTGCCTGGGCCTGGTTGCTGAGCAACCCTGCGGCGCGGCGGATCTGGTCGTCGAAGTCGATCAGCCCCTCGCGCTGCTTTGCCGCGTCCCACACCAGCGCGAAGGCGCGCCCGAGGCGGAGCGCCGGCACCAGGCGGTCGGCCAGGCTCAGCAAGGCGCGATCTGCCCGGATCGCCAGGATGCGCTCGACGATGCGCGAGCACGAGCCGGAGTAGCCAGCATCGATCTTGTCCTGCGACGTGCTGGAGCGCGGTTCCCCCTTCTGCGTCAGGAACACGCCGGCAAGCGTATCGAGGGCCGCAAGCCGTTGCGCGCCGGTGCCGAGCAGCCACTCGCTGATCGCGTCGACGGCGTCGCGCCCTTTCTTGGTGCCCCACGTGTTGTTCACCGCCATGCAGTGCCGCAACGACGCAACATCGAAGGCGGCATCGGCGCACCGGGCCGCCAGCCAGTCGGCGTCGGCCTCCGCCGGAAGGCCGATCAGGCGCAGCACGTGGGTGCGCATGTCGCTCGCCTGCCAGCTGCCCGGCCCAAACCAGGCCTCCCGCGCGGACGCACAGCGCAGCAGGAAGGCCATGACCGCGTCCGGCCCGTGCCGCAGCGAGAGTTGCTCCACCGCCTGCAGGAGCGCCGGATCGCCGAGCGGGTCGGTCTCCGCCCCAACCAGCAGATCGGCCAGCACCTGCCGCGCCAGCAGATCGCGCTCGCGCTCCTCCATCGGCCGACTGCCAGGGATGAGGTCGGCCTCTTGCGGGAAGGTCGCGAGGAGCCATTGCGAGAAGGCATGGATGGTGTCGATCCGCAGCCCGCCTCCCGGGCAGTCGAGCACGGAGGCGAACAGCGTGCGCGCCCGGGCCTTGTTAGCCTCGCTCGCCACGGCGCCGATCGCCGCAAGGCGCATGCCGAGGTCCGCGTCGGGCAGCCGCACCCATTCGGCCAGGGTGCCGTTGATGCGCGCCGCCATCTCTGTCGCGCCCGCCTTGGTGAAGGTGAGGCACAGCACCTGCGACGGTTCGACTCCCGGCTGCAGCAGAAGCCGCAGCACGCGCGAGGACAGCACTTGCGTCTTGCCCGTCCCCGCCGATGCGGACAGCCACACCGTCTCCTGCGGGTCGACGGCCAGCATCTGGTTGCCGTGCAGCGGATGAACCGTCGCAGCGCCGCTCATGCCGCGTCCTCCGGACGGTTGCCCAGCGCGGTGATCCACTCGTCCAGCCGCATCAGCTGGTCATAGTCGGCATAGCTGCCAAGCTCCGGATTGAGCCGGGCCGTGAAAGCCTCATCGCCGAGGATCCAACGGTCGAGGGCATCATCAAGGAAGCGGGCCGTTTCCGGCAGGAACGCCTCACGCGGGATGCCGAACTTCTTCTTGCCCTCCCGCACGGGCTCGAAGACGTAGCCCAACGTGCCGTCCTTGGACTTCGCCATCGACCAGTACTCGAAGGCGTCGGCGGTTCCCGCGATCCCCTCGAAGCCGCCGTCCTGCGCGATCAGCCCGACGAGGCCCAACTGCAACGCGAAGCCCTCCTGCACGCGGCGGCCGGTGGGCGGCTGGCCGGTCTTGTAGTCGACCACGACGAGGCCGCCATCGGGCTTGCGGTCGATGCGATCGGCCCGGCCATGGATGCGCACGCCGCGGTACTGCATGTCGCCCCACGCCTCGATACCAAGGACCTGACGCCCCTCTGCCTTGGCATCCAGCACGCGGCGCTCGAAAGTCTGCAAGGCCGCGGAGAGTCGCGGCCACCACAGCACCCGCATGAGCGGATGCGCATTCTTCTCGTCCAGGACCTCGCCCGCGATGGCCTGGATCCTGTCCTTTGGCTCAGCGGCCTTGTGCCAGCGCTCCATGATGAGGTGCGCGACTTCCCCCTTCCACGCCGCGCTCGGCTCGGCATCGAGAGCGTCGATGCTGCGCAATCCCAGCACGGCACTGGCATAGAACTGGTAGGGATCGCCGCGCAGCCGGTCCAATCCGGTCACCGAGACATCCACCCGTCGCTGCGCGGGCGAAGGCCGGGGCTGCGGGCGCGGATGAGGCGGCACGGGCGCCGCATCGTCCAGCTTTCGCGCCAGGCGCACGCACTCGCCCTCGACATGCCCATGCAGCTGGTCTCCCAGCATGGCGCTCACGCGAAGCACGAACCGCGAGGGGATGACCGGCCCGCTCTCGTCGCGCTGCGCCCAACTGAGCACCACCTCCGGCGCCCCGAGAGCCGATGCGAGATCGTGTGCCGAAAGACCGATGCGGAAATCCGCGCCGGGCACGCCGAGCGCGCGCAGGACGGCGGGGGGAAGCAGCGAGTCCTGGGCCGGGCTGGCCGGCCAGACACCTTCCACGAGACCACCGCAGACGACGAGATCGGCCCGGCTCATGCGCGCTTCCAGCAGGCCGTAGATCGAGACGCGGGGATGGCCGCCCCAGGGGGGACGCACCGAGACGCGGTCCATCGCATCGCGCAGGACCGCATGCAGTTCGCGCGGCTCGATCAGGGTGGCAGCAGCGGCGGCAGCCTCTCGCAGATCCTCGATGAAACCGCTCAGCGCGCGGCCATCGGCACCGCCCCACAAGGTCTCGCCGCAAAGGGCCTCCGCCACCTGCGCCATCACGCCGAGCAGGCGATCGAGCGGCTCGGCTTCGCCAAGCGTGAAAAGCGGCGCCAGCACGGCCTCCACCTCGGCCCACCACCGGTCGAGCTTCACCTCGGCTGCTCGCGTCGCCAGGGGTGCCAGCCCGGCGCCGAGTCGCGGCCCTCGCAAGGCCAGGTCGAGCCTGCGCGCTTGCTCGAGCCAGCGCGCCCGGCCCTCGCCGCTCCCCGCCAGCGGGTGGACCAGCAGGGCGATGAGCGGCACCGGTGCGGCCTGCTCCGACACCACCTCCGCCAGCAGCAGCAGCAAGCGCCCCGCCGCGGTCTGGGGCAGAGGCCGCCCGGCGGTGTCGTCCGCTTCGATGCCCCAGCGCTGCAGATGCGCCACCACGCGCGCAGCCAGACCGCGGTCGGGCGTAACCAGGGCTACCCGTCGCTCAGACGTCTCCAAAGCCTCGCGGATGAGCACGGCGATGGCCTGCGCCTCCTCTCCCGGATGAGCGGTCTCCATCAGCCTGACACCGGCGAGCCGCCGGCGCTCGGCCGGCAGGTCGACCCAGGCGGCGGATGCGCCGGGCGGCAGGAACAGACTGGAGAGCGCCCGGCTGCGCTCGGGCGGCGCCGCCGCCACGCCCGAACGATGCCACGGCAGGACCTCGGCCCGCGACACGCTCATGCGGTTCAGCAGGAGCTTGAGGTGATATTGCGGATGCGTCACCGCGTCACCGCGACCGAACGGTGGGTCGTCGTGCTCCGCCGGCGCGCCCGCCGTGCCGAGCTCGTCCCAGACCTCGTCCGACAGCGACAGGTCGAGGTCGGGCAGGATGACGCTGCCTCGCTCGGTTTCGCTCACCACCCTGAGCAGGCGGGCGAGCGCCGGCGAGGCGCCCGTCACGCCTGCGGCAACGACGGCATGCGCAGGCGGCGCTTCGCGCCACCGCCGCGCGGCATGATCGAACAGGCGGTTGCGACGTTCGGGCGCATCCACCTCGCCGCGCGTCGCCAACTCCGCGATCCAGTACTGCTGCACCTTCAGGAAGGTGCGGGTATTGTCCGTCCAATGTCCGGCCAGGTCACCCACGATGCCGATGACCCGGTCCGACATGAGGTCGATCGGAGCGATGTCCTCCGCGATCAGGCGGTCCATCGTGCGCCCCATCTCGAACGCCCGTCGCAGCAGCGCCGCGCCCTTGCCCGCAGCGTCACCCTCCACCTCGCGCAGGAAGTGGGCGAGGCGCAGCCAGCGACGCGTCGGGTCTGCAGCCGGCGGGATATCCGCCGCGCCGAGCGGGTCGAGCAAGGGCCCGAGGGTCTCGTCTAGGTCGAGGTCGCCGACGACGGCCATGCGCGGCAGCAACAGCCCAGTGCCTGAGTGGCGCACGAAGGCCTCGGTCACCGTGCGCACCGTGCGGCGGCTCGGCAGCAGCAGCGTCAGGCGTGCGAGGCCCAGCTCACCCTGGCCGTATCGCGGCACCAGGCCGGCTACCAGCGCATCCGCGAAGCCGCGGTGCGCCGCGATCGAATAGACCTTCGGCCCCGCCCTTTCAGGCACGCGCCAGCCATTCCTCGGTGGGCTTGATCGCCTCCGGCGCTCCCACCTCGAACCAGAGACCCTGGTGCGAGATGCCGTAGAGCCGGCCTTCCGCGATCGCCCGGGTCCACAGGAGGTTCGTCGAAAACGGGCCGGCCGGCGCGTCACGAAGCAACCGGTGCGAGACGAGCTGGATGCCAGTGTAGATGAACGGCGCCACGCGGCCGGGACGCCGGCGGGACACCTTCCCCTCGGGATCGAGGTGGAAGTCCCCCTCTCCGCGGTAGTTGCAGGCACGGGTATGGGGTACCATCAGCAGCAGCGCGTCCATGCGCTCCGGATCCCACGCCTGGGACAGCTCGGTGAAGACGTCGGCGGGACCATCCAGCCAGATGTTGTCGCTGTTGAGGCAGAAGAACGGCTCCGGTAGCAGCCCGGCCGCCTTTACCATTCCGCCCCCCGTCTCCAGCAACAGATCGCGTTCGTCGGAGAGAGTGATCCGCGGGGCGCCCTTGCGCATCCGAAGATGCGCTTCGAGGGCGTCCGCCATGTAATGCGCGTTGACCACCGCTTGCGCCACCCCGGCGGCGGCGAGCTTGTCGAGCGCGTGGTCGATCAGCGACTTGCCTGCCACGCGCACCAGCGGCTTGGGCTGGGCGGCGGTGAGCGGGCGCATGCGCTTGCCCAGGCCGGCCGCCAGGATCATCGCGGTGTCGCTGGAGAGCGGCCTGCCGGTCATGGCTTCCAGCTGCCTCCATTGGCCTGCCGCAAGGCGGAAGGGACGTTCTGCTCGAACCAGAGCGCCACGGGAGCGAGCGCCGGGTGCGCAAGGTCGCGCTCCAGCATCGCCCAGACGCGTGGGATGAAGTCCAGGTAGCGCGGCTTTCCGTCGCGGCGCCAGAGGCGCACGAAGATGCCCACGATCTTGGCGTTGCGCTGCGCGCCCAGCCTCGCATAGTCCGCAAGGAACGCCTCGGCATCCACGCCCGCGCGGCGGACGTAGTGATCGAACATCTGCGCTTCCAGCTCCTGCGGCACGTCGCGCCGCGCATCCTGCAGGAGCGACACGAGATCGTAGGCGGGATGCCCGACCAGCGCGTCCTGGAAATCGAGCAATCCCTGCTTCTCCAGGCTCGCCAGCAGCATGATGTTCTCGGCGTGGTAGTCGCGCAGCACGGTCACCCCGGGGCGCTGGCGCGGGAGCAGCTCGGACAGAACCTGCTCCCAGGCGGCGACGAAGCCCGCAGCGTCCACGTAGAGGTTCTGCGCGGTGCAATACCAGTCGATGAACAGGCGCACCTCGCGCAGGTACTCGCTCATCGAGTAGTCGAGGAAAGGCCCCGCCGGCAACTGGTGCAGCTTCACCAGCGCGTCGATCGCCGCGGTATAGATCGGCACCTCGTCGTCGGGCCACTGGTCGAGGTAGTCGCGCATCCGCGCCTCCCCGAAGTCCTCCAGCAGCACCAGCCCCCGCTCTGGCCGCTCCGCCAGAATCCGCGGCGCACGCATGCCGTTGGCGTCCAGCCAGTGTGCGGCGCGCAGGAACGGGCCCGGATCCTCGTGCGGCGGGGGTGCGTCCATAAGCATCGCAGTGGAGCCGTCTTCCCTGCGCACGCGAAAATAGCGCCGGAACGAGGCGTCTCCCGGCAGCGGCTCGACGGCGGCGCCGCCCCAGCCGGCAGAGCCGAGGAAGGCGTCGAGATCGGCGGGGAGGCCTTCCGGGCGGGTGGGTGGATTCAGGGTCATACCGGCATCCGCCCTAGCCAATCGGGCCCGCCCTCGACAATGGCGATCCTGCCCTGTTCCGCAACTTCCAGCGCTATGGAGAGGCAGGCGGCCTCATGCGCGAAGCCGCCGGCGTGATCGGGCCACTCGGCGATCAGAGCGGCGCCCTGGCGATAGTCGTCGAGGCCGATCTCGGCCGCCTCTTCCGGATGGGACAGGCGGTAGAAGTCGGCGTGGACGAGCGGAATGCGCAGGGCCGGCGGCTCATAAGGCTCGATGATGGCGAAGCTCGGCGACGGGACCTCGCCCTTGTGGCCGAGACCCGCGATGATGGCGCGCGCCAGGGTCGTCTTGCCGGCCCCGAGCCCGCCGGTGAGCGCGACCACGTCGCCGGGCCGCAGCACCTTGGCGACCGCACGACCAAGGGCGTCCATGGCCGCCAGGTCGGGCAGCGAGATTCTCACGGCAGTTCGATCACGGCGCTGGTGCCCTTCCCCGGTTCCGATTCCAGCCGCAGCGAGCCGCCATGCGCTTCGACGAGCTGGCGCGCGAGCGGAAGGCCCAGCCCCTGACGGCTCTCCACCTTGCCGTCCGCTCCCACTTTCATCCCGTCGAGTGCCCGGGCGAGGCTGCGGCTGTCCATCCCGGGCCCCTTGTCCTGGACCAGGATGCGGACGATGTCGCCCTCGCCCGAGGCCGCCTTGCGGCGGGAGAGCTGGAGAAGGATGCGACCGCCGCGCTGCGAAGCCTCGATGGCATTGTCGATGATGTGGCCGATCGCGCGGGCCAGTCGCCGGCGGTCGCCCACGACGGGGCGCATCAGACCCTTGGCCTGGAGATCGAGCGTCAGCCCGGCCCGTTGCAGCCGCCCTGCGCGCTCCTCCGCCACTTCGCGGACGAAGGGCATCGGGTCGATCTCCTCGAACTTGAGCGGCAGCAGCCCCGCCTCGCTCTGCGAGAGGTCGAGCAGGCTGTCGATATGCTCGCCGAGCTGCTGCGACGCGGCGATGATCGACTGTACGTAATCCTTGCCGGCATCGCTCAGATCACCGCCAATCCCGGCCTCCAGCATCTCGGCGAAACCACCAATGGAGGTGAGCGGCGTGCGCAGTTCCTTGCTCATGTTGGCCAGAAAGCGCGTCTTGATCGCATCCGCCTCGATCAGAGCGACATTGCTCTCGCGCAAGGCCTCCTCCGCCTTCATGGAGTCAGTGATGTCGAGCACCGCGAGCAATCCGTTGCCGTCGGGCAGCGGCACGCCGGCGAACTCGAGGACGCGTCCATCCGCCAGCGTGATGCGGCCGCCCGTCTGGGCGCGGTCGAGCGTGGCAGCCCGGACCACGTTGCCCACGGTCTCTGCCTCCGCCGGCCGCTTCAGGCGCGAGCCGATCTTGCGCAGCAGCGCCTCGACGTGGGGATGCGTGTCGAGGAACTCGCTCTCAAGGCCCCAGTCCGCGGCGAAGCGGCGGTTCCACAACTGCATGCGCCCGTCCGGCGCGAAGACCGCGACCGATTCGAACAGGCTGTCGAACGTGGCGGTGCGCGTGCGCAGGAGCGTGTCACGCATGGCGGAAAGCCGCAGCTGCTCGGTCCGGTCCTCCACGATCAGCAGCAAGCCACCGTCGGGAACGGGCTGCGCGACGATGCGCAAGTGGGTGCCGTCGGCGAGCGTCCAGGCTTCTTCGCGCGTGGCGCCGGCCGAGAACCACGAGGCCTTCTCGCGCCGCCAGGCGGGGAAATCCCGCGCCTCCGGAACGCGCCCGGCATCCCGCGCCGCGTCGAGCAGGCGTTCGAAGGCTGGGAGATCCTGGAGCAGGCGGGGGTCCAGCTTGAACAGCCGCTGAAACGGCTGGTTGGCGAACGTCAGGCGCTTCTTGGCGTCGAACTGCGCCACCCCGGCCGACAGCTGATCGAGCAGAGCCCGCTGCGCTTCCCGGAAGGCCCGGAAAGAGCGGGACATCTCCTCCAGGTCCTCGATGTCGACGGCGTAGCCCGCGACCCCGTCGTCACCCAGCGGCAGGTCGCTCACCCGCAAGGCCCGGCGCTGACCGTCGATCGTGGTCGACACGATCCGTTCGATCGGCAGCCCCTTCTCTGCCGCCTTGCGGGCCACCTGGGCCGGAGCGAGCCCATCGACCGCTTCGATCAACTCGATGCCGCGCGCCACCGCATCCTCGGCGCTCTTGGCGCCGACGGCGGCGACATAGGCGTGGTTCACCAGTTGCAGTTCGCCATCGGGCCGGCGGAACCACATCGGCATCGGCGCGGCCTCGATCAGCGAGACGAGCGCGTGGAAGTCACCCCGCGCCCGTGCCGCCTCGTCGCGCAGCCGGACCAGTTCGGTCTCGCTGTCGCTGAAGTCGAAGACCCAGACGAGCGCGGCACCGCCCGGAGAGACCTGCGGGTCGGCAAGATGAGCGCGCAGCGCGAGGCTGCGGCTGGAACCGCGCGGGGTCACCGCCATCCGGAAAGGAGCGGCCGTCCTCTGGCAGCGGCGCACCGCCTCGCTCAGTTCGGCAAGCTTGTCCGCGGGAAGGCCACGATCGTGCCCATCGAGTTCGGAGAGGTACTGGGGAATGGAATCGAGGCCCAGCCACTGCGCCAGTCGCGGGCTGGCCTCGATCCGGCCATCCGTGCGCACTAGCAAGGGCAGCGCCGGCGATTCCTCGACCATGCGGCCGAGCCTGCGGGCGGAACGCAACTGGCTTTCCGCACGCTTCTGGCGCACCCGGGCGACAAGTACGGCCCAAGCCGCAGCCATGGTCCAGGCGCCAAGCAGCAGACCGATCAGGAGAGGCAGGAAGCGCGGGATTTCCATGGCGCTAGGCTATGGTGCGCGGGGCATCGCATGACAATGGGGGACGGCGCTAAACTGGTAGATTCCGCCGGGCCAAGGCGGCCGCCGGAATAAAGGGGATGTGCCGGCAGGCACATCCCCTTCATGTCAGTAGCGGTAGTGGTCCGGCTTGAACGGCCCCGCTTCCGGCACGCCGATGTAGTCAGCCTGCTTCTTCGAAAGCTTGGTCAGCTTCACGCCCAGCTTCTCCAGGTGCAGCGCGGCGACCTTCTCATCGAGGTGCTTGGGCAGCACGTAGACGCGGTTCTCGTATTCGTCGTTCTTGGTGAACAGCTCGATCTGCGCCAGCGTCTGGTTGGTGAAGCTGGAGGACATCACGAAGCTGGGATGACCGGTGGCGCAGCCCAGGTTCACCAGGCGACCCTTGGCCAGCACGATGATCTGCTTGCCGTCGGGGAAGGTCACCAGGTCGGTGCCCGGCTTCACTTCCTTCCAGTCGTAGTTGTCGAGCGCGGAGATCTGGATCTCGCTGTCGAAGTGGCCGATGTTGCAGACGATCGCCTTGTCCTTCATCGCGGCCATGTGCTCGCCCGTGATGACGGCTTCGTTGCCGGTCGCGGTAACGAAGATGTCGCAGCGGGTAACCGCCTCTTCCATGGTGACGACCTCGTAGCCTTCCATGGCGGCCTGCAGGGCGCAGATCGGGTCGATCTCGGTGACCATGACGCGGGCGCCGCCCTGGCGCAGCGAGGCGGCCGAACCCTTGCCCACGTCGCCGAACCCGGCAACGCAGGCGACCTTGCCCGCCAGCATGACGTCGGTGGCGCGGCGGATCGCGTCGACCAGCGATTCACGGCAGCCGTAGAGATTGTCGAACTTGGACTTGGTGACGCTGTCGTTCACGTTGATCGCGGGGAACGGCAGCTTGCCGTCCTTGGCGAGGTGATAGAGGCGGTGGACGCCGGTGGTGGTCTCTTCCGAAACACCCTTAATCGCGTTGACGGTGCGCGAAAGGTAGCCCGGCTTCGCCTTGAGGAATGCCTTGAGAGCGCGAACGAACTCGATTTCCTCGGCATTGCCGGGCTCGAACAGCGGCTCGCCTGCTTCCACACGCGCGCCCCACAGCGCGAACATGGTGGCGTCGCCGCCGTCGTCGAGGATCATGTTGCAGGTGAGGTCCGGATGGCCGTCGCTCGACCAGTCGAAGATGCGACCGACGTAGTCCCAATAGTCCGACAGCGATTCACCCTTGATGGCGTAAACCGGGATGCCCTGCGCGGCGATCGCGGCAGCAGCATGGTCCTGGGTGGAGAAGATGTTGCAGGTGGCCCAGCGCACTTCCGCGCCGAGGGCGACCAGCGTCTCGATCAGAACGGCGGTCTGGATCGTCATGTGCAGCGACCCGGTGATCCGCGCGCCCTTCAGCGGCTGGCTGTTTCCGAACTCCTCGCGCAGAGCCATCAGGCCCGGCATCTCGGTCTCGGCGATGTCGATTTCCATGCGCCCGAAATCGGCAAGGGCGATGTCGGCGATGGCATAGTCGGGGGCAGTCATCGGGGCAGTGGCCACGGGCGCGAACTCCTGGATAGCAGAGAGACGGCGCCGCTTCGATGCAGCGCCGTCGATACGCTGCTCCTAGCCCCTCAACCTTTGCGAGGCAAATATAAAGCTATCTTTATATGATGGCGCCGCAATGCTGGACCGGTCGGCGAGAACGCCGGAGCGCATCCCGGCCGAATAGGCGACCTAGCGGCGTTGCCCGCGCGCGAGGCGCCCCTATATCTGCGGCTCCAGCGATTCACCTCCAGGAAAGGACCAATGCCATGACCATCGCCGTGGGCGACAAGCTGCCCGACGTGAAGCTGATCAAGGTGGGCGAGAGCGGACCCGAGCCGGTCCAGTCGGCCGAATACTTCGCCGGAAAGAAGGTCGCCCTGTTCGCGGTGCCGGGCGCCTTCACGCCCACCTGCTCCGCCAAGCACCTGCCCGGCTTCGTGGAGAAGGCGAGCGAGCTGACGGCCAAGGGGATCGACGAGATCGTCTGCACCTCCGTCAACGACGCCTTCGTGATGGGCGCCTGGGCCAAGGGTTCCGAAGCCCGCGACGTGACCTTCCTCGCGGATGGAAACGGCGAGTTCGCCCAGGCCGTGGACCTGGTGATGGACGGCTCGGGCTTCGGCATGGGCACCCGCAGCCAACGCTACTCGATGGTCGTGAACGACGGCGTGGTCGAGCAGGTCAACGTGGAAGCGCCGGGGACCTTCGAAGTGAGCTCGGCCGATTACCTCCTCGGCAAGCTCTGAAACGACAAGGTGCGGACGCCTCTCCAGGGGGCGTCCGTAGCCTCTGCCGACATCGGCGAGGCGTTAGAACGCAGGCTCCGCTTGTTGGGCCGCTCCGGCCACGTTAGCAGTCGTCCCGGGCCCAGGTCGGCGGAGGGAAGCAGCATGGCACGTTCGGTAGTCGTCACCGGTGGTTTCGGCGTTCTGGGGCAGGCGGTAGCACAAGCCTTCGCGGGTGCGGGCGACCAGGTGGCGCGCATCGACTTCGCGCCGGAGCCGAAGACAGACCTTCCCGGCACACTGGACGTCGGCGGCGTGGACCTTACCGAGGCCGCATCCACCGCAGCAGCGCTCGATCACGTGGTGGCGGCCCATGGCGGGATCGACGTCCTGGTCAACGTGGCCGGGGGATTCCTCTGGGAAACGCTGGAAGGCGGCGCCATCGCCTCCTGGGCCAAGATGCAGGCGATGAACCTGACCACCGCGGCGACGATCACGCAGCTCGCGCTCCCTCACCTGAAAGCCTCCGCCGCCGGCCGCATCGTCAACATCGGCGCGGGTGCGGCGCTCAAGGCCGGCATGGGCATGGGCGCCTATGCCGCCTCGAAGTCGGGCGTACACCGCCTTACCGAGGCTCTTGCAGAGGAGCTCGCGGGATCGTCGGTCACGGTCAACGCCGTACTGCCCAGCATCATCGACACGCCCGCCAACCGGGCCGACATGCCGGATGCGGATTTCTCGACCTGGGTGCAGCCCGCCGCGGCCGCGGACGTCATCCTGTTCCTCGCCTCGGATGCGGCGCGGGCGGTGACCGGGGCGCTGGTCCCGGTGACCCGCGGAGGCTGAGGCTCAGCGCCTTTCGGGGACATAGACCACCACCCCGTCGGCGGCGAAGATCCGCCGCCAGGAGGGGCTGCGGGAAAGTTCGCCTGCCAGGGGTGCGTTGTGGCGGGAATCGAGCACGAAGGCGGCCGGCCGCCACTTTCGCTCGACGTCGACCAGGGGAACAATGCCGTTCTCGATGCCCCCGTTGTACTGCCATTCCTGCCGCGAATACCGGTAGTAGCGGCCGTCGTAGGCCACCCGCCAGGCGGGATATCCGGTGTCGATGATGACCCCGCCGAAGGGGAAATCGCCGTAGACGGTGCCGCGGACACCCTCCTGCTTCAGGCGGGCGACGGCGGCCAGCGGCAGGCCGGGCGAGAAGCGCGTGGGGAACACCACCGGCGACAAGGCGGCAACAAGGCCCACACAGGAGAGCATTAGCGCGACATGAGCGCGCTCGGGCGGGACCCGCCGCGCCCCACCCGCGGCGCGGGCGACGACCGGGACCATCGCGACCGCCCAGAACAGCACGAAGCGATAGGCGGCCACCGTCATCACCAGCAAGCCCAGGAAAACCGCCAGTTCCGCCGCGTCCACACGCGAGGGCCTGCGCATCGCCAGCCACACCGCGACAAGGCCCACTGCCAGCACGGGAAGCGCATTGGTGTGGTTGGCGGGGATCCACAGCGGCAGCCACTCGCTGGCCCCGATCGCCATGCTCGCCTCGGCATTGCGGGCAGAGACGGGGAGGATTCCCACCCCATCGGGGGTCAGGAACACCGCAGCGAGGCCGGCGAGCGCCAGCGCCGTCGGCACGAGCGGCACAGCCCGTCGCCGGTCGCGCAGCCAGGCGAACCACCCCGGGAGCGCCGCAAGGCCCATCGCGGCAATCCCCACGGTCACCGAGGGATGAAGGTTCTGCCAGGCGACCAGCAGGATCGCGCCGAGACCGATCGTCGGGGCGGGCCGCAGTTCCAGTCGACGCAGCGCCAGCAGCAGGCCGAAGCACAGGCAGGCGAAGCTCTGGGGGCGGACGCTCGCGGCCGGAAGCGCCGGCAGGACGGACAGCCCCAGCGCCAGGGCCACCGCCAAAGCGGGGGCGCCCCGCAGCCGGCAGGCCGCGGCCACGGCCCAGAAGCCCCCCACCCAGCACAGCGCATCGACCAGGCGCAGGAGCTCCCAGCCCCCGACCCGGCGCGCCAGGGCCAGGATCGCCTGCCCGGCCCAGGCCACCGCCGGAAGCGGCTCCCCCAGGTGGAGCGCCGCGAAGGGCTCCCCCTGCACGGGACCGCCGCGCTCGAGGATCATCTCGCCCAGCTTGAGCTGCCAGAAGATGTCGACGTCCCAGACCTTGCGCAGCAGCAGCACCGCCAGCATCGCTGCCGGCACCAGCGCAAGCAGGTATCCGGCGCGCGATCGCCCGCCCGCAGCCCTGTCGTGCCCGTCGTCCTGCCCTTGCCCGATCATTCGCCGATTCCGCCCGCCTGCGCCGCCTGTCGCCGCAAGCGAAGCGGGTTTCAAGCCCTCATGATCGCGGGCCGTGCCGCGGCCGGATCAATAGCCCATCAGGCTGAGCACTTCCTTGCGCGACCGCTCGTCCTCGAGGAAAGTGCCCATCATCCGGCTGGTTATCATGCCCACGCCCGGCGTCCGCACGCCGCGCGCGGTCATGCAGGCGTGACTCGCCTCGATCACCACCGCGACGCCCTGCGGCTTGAGGTGATCCCAGATGCACTGGGCCACTTCGGCGGTCAGGCGCTCCTGGATCTGCAGCCTGCGCGCGAACCCGTGCAGCACCCGCGCCAGCTTGGAAATGCCGACCACGTGGTTGCGCGGCAAGTAGGCGATCGCCGCCTTGCCGATGATAGGCGCCATGTGGTGCTCGCAATGCGACTGGAACGGGATGTCCTTGAGCAGCACGACCTCGTCGTACCCGCCCACTTCCTCGAACACGCGCGACAGGTGGAGCGCCGGATCCTCCTTGTAGCCCTGGCAATATTCCAGCCAGGCTCGCGCCACGCGCTTGGGCGTGTCGAGCAGCCCCTCGCGCGCCGGGTCGTCTCCAGCCCAGGCGATGAGCGTGCGGATGGCGTCCTGGACATGCGCCGGAACCTCGGGCTTGCCCAGCGGGTTGTCTTCGTCTGGACCGACCAGGCTGCTCATCCCTCGCTACTCCTTCTCAATCTCTTCATGAGTCGGATACGCATCAGCTGTCCCTTCCGCCGGAACAACCCGCGCCGCTCAATCGGCTCGAACATTTCGCCGGGGCGTTCCGGATCGAGCACGCCACTGCCGGCAAGAGCTCTTTCAGCTTCCGAGAGGTCTGGCAAGGGCAGAGGCTCCAGATGCTTGTGCTCGGGATACCCTTGCGCGTTGAAGGCCGCGACCATCGCGATCATCGAACCGTGCCGCTCGATGCCCGCGGCGATCTCCTCCTCGGCGACCCCGCAGTGCTCGGCCAGCAGGCGCAGGCGGATCTTGGTGATCTCCGGCTCGACCCCCGTATTGACGGGCCGCGTGCTGTCGATGAACACGTCGCACTCGCTGTCCAGCCCCATCGAGCGGTTGTTCATGTTGGCGGACCCGACGCGGAGGATCTCATCATCGACGATCGTCAGCTTGGCATGCACGTAGATCGGGGTGCCATCCGCGGCGACGGGATTGAAGATCGCGAAGCGACCGTGGCGGTCCGCCGCCTGCAGCGTCTCGACCAGCTCCACGCGCGCGAGGTCCATCGCGACCTGTTCCAGCCAGCCGTCCGCCGTCCGGGGATTGACGATGAAGAACTCGGGCGGATCATCCTCCATCAGCCGCTCGCACACGGCCTCGGCGATTGCCCGGGAGGCGAAATACTGGGTCTCCGCGTAGACGAAGCGCCGCGCCCGCCGGATTTGCGCGATGAAGAGCTGCTCGATCTCGGACACCTGCTCGCATCCGCCGTATTCCGCGCGCGTGCGGGCGATGCCGACCTCGACGTTCCTGAACTCGGCCGTCAGGCCCTGCGGCCAGGGGCTTTCCGCCTGCGGCCGACAGGGCTGCATCTCGGCCCCGCCCGCCGCCTTCCACCGATCGCGCCCGAGTTCCCCCAGTGCAAGCGCCACTTCGCCCTCCATCATCATGGTGACGTCGTGCCAGGGCCCGTAGAGCCGCCCGCTCGGGCGGCGCCGGCGTCGGTCGTGCGGCAGGTGCTCCGGGGTGTCCCAGCGGTCCGAGGTCATGTCGATGCCGCCGCAGGCCGCAACCATGTCGTCGATCACCACGATCTTCTGGTGGTGGCTGCACCCGACAGGGTGCGCGGAATCGAACTTGAAATTGATCTGCCGCCGCAGCGCCCAGCGCACCAGGTCCACCAGCATCGTCCCGCGGAACAGGTACTTGACGATCGCGAAGTTCCACTTGAGCAGCAGGATCTCCAGCTCCGGGTTCTTCTTCACCAGCCAGACCATGTAGGCCCCCAGCCGTGCCGGGAAATTGCGCTTGCGCCCGCCCTGCCACCAGCGGCGCCCGGTGGAGAGCAGGATCCGCGAATCGAAGTCCCAGCCGATCAGGAAGATCCGCTGGCGCGCCTGCTCCATGGCCTCGCGAATGACTTCGAAGTAGTCGGCCGCGTCGATCACCAGATGGGCCCGGCGCGCCATGGCATAGCGCCAGACCGTGGCCGAGCCGCCCTCCGCGGCCTGCGCCCATTCCTCACCCCCGGTCGGCGCGGGCTGCCGCACCTCCGGTTCCCCTACGCTGACCTGCCCTGCCGGATCTTCCACCACGCCGGATCAAGCGCCGAGCCGCGCTGTTGTTCCCCGCATGCGTGCCCACGCGCGCGCCAGGATATCCGGTGCCGGTGCGCTGCGCCTGAACGCTGTCCGCGCCGTGATGGCGCAAAACGCGTGCAGTTATCCCCAGCCGGGCGGTTTCATCGTACTCAGGGGGCAGCCTGTCCCTGATTTGGGCAACCGTTCACCCCACGGCGCATTGGCGTGACTATGTCTGTCCGCTGTCCTCTTCGCCTTGCGAGAGCCCGGCCTTCGGGCGGTTCTGCCGAAGAGGACGTTTGTCCCGGCGCATCGCGCTTCGGACATCCTTTGCGCCCCGCACCCGGGGCCCGTTTCGAAGCCGTCCCTCCCACGGCTTCGCAGAAGATGGAGTACGCCATGAAGAAAACCCTCATTGCCGCCGCGATCGCAGCGACCAGCTTCGCGCCTGCCGCCGTCATGGCGCAGGCTGCCCCCGCTACCGCCCCCGCCGCGGCACCGGCTGCGACGGCCACCGGTTCGGCAAACCCGACGGTGGGCGCCAAGGTGTTCGACGCGCAGGGCGGCGACGTCGGCACGGTGGAATCGG
Source organism: Novosphingobium soli (assembly GCF_042432915.1). Lineage (NCBI taxonomy): Bacteria > Pseudomonadati > Pseudomonadota > Alphaproteobacteria > Sphingomonadales > Sphingomonadaceae > Novosphingobium > Novosphingobium soli. The sequence goes on along the minus strand of NZ_JBHLWK010000009.1, from coordinate 127,729 downwards.
TGCAGGGTGACATCGTCACCGTCTCCACCGGCACCGCCCGCGCCGGCCTGCCGAAGACGGCGTTCGTCGCGCGCGACAAGGGCCTCACCATCGGCATGACCAAGGCCGAGCTCGAATCGGCCGTGAACGGCGCCAAGGCGGAGACCTCCGCCGCGAAGGATGCCGCGATCGTCGCGGATGCGCCGATCAAGAGCAGCGACGGCATCGTCCTGGGTACGATCACCAAGGTCGTGGGCGACGACGTCACCGTCCAGCTGAGCAACGGCTCCGCGGCTGCCCTGAAGAAGTCCTACCTCGGCCTCGGTGCCGATGGCTCGCTGGCGCTCGGCATGACGGCCGCCGACTTCGCCAAGGCCACCCAGGCGGCAAGCTCGGCGCAGCCGGGTACCGAAGCCGGCGCGGCCGCGGGCGCCCAGGCTGCGGCGACCGAGGGCTCGGGCGAGTAATCCGCCCGCTGCGGCATCGGTCTGCACGAGAAGGGGCCGGGAGCGATCGCCATCGCTCCCGGCCCTTTCGCATGGCGGGGCCACGGCAGCGGTCTCTCCGAAACGAAAAACCCCGCCGTGGGGCGGGGTTTTCGTGTCATGGCTGGCGCGCCCGGAACGATTCGAACGTCCGACCCTCAGATTCGTAGTCTGATGCTCTATCCAGCTGAGCTACGGGCGCGCATGGCCATGTCATGCCTCGAGGGTCGGATCGACCTTCGAGGAAAATGGCGCGCCCGGAACGATTCGAACGTCCGACCCTCAGATTCGTAGTCTGATGCTCTATCCAGCTGAGCTACGGGCGCGTTGGAGGTGCGCCTTTAGGAAGGGAATCGGCCGGGGTCAACGCCTATATCGCGTTTGACGGATTTTCTGCGTCAGGGCCGCGGCACGTGGCGGCACAGGGCCTCTGCCAGCGGATAGTCGAGCGGCGGCATGGGCAGCTGCGAAACCTCTTCGAGCGCGATCCACTGCAGTTCCGCGCCCTGCTCCGCCCGCGGCGTGCCCTGCCACTGCCGGGTCGCGTAGAGGAGCAGGATCAGAGGGCGCGGCGCCTGCGCTCCCGCCTGGCCGTGCTGCGGCTTGCCGGCGACCTGCCCCACCGCGAAGGAGACCGGATGGAGGTCCCCGTGGGCGATCTCGACGCCCAGTTCTTCCGCGATCTCGCGCGCGGCGGCCTGTTCGGGCGTCTCGCCGGGCTCCACCTTGCCCCCCGGGAATTCCCATAGGCCGCCATGCACCGCGCCTGAAGGGCGGCGCTGCACAAGCACCTGGCGCGCCGGATCGAGCAGGGCCACGGCCACGACCAGCAGTGGTGTCGGAAACTCTGTCAGTCTGGCCTCCCGCCCTCAACGCACTTCAACGCCGCAACGCGACCGAAGCGCTCCTTGCACGAACCTCACGGTGGAACATGCCGCTGCATCGCATTCCTGGCCGCATCATGAAATGCCGAAGCGGCGCCTCTTCCGTGGAGTACGGCATGATCCTCGCCCTTGTCGTGCTGCTCGTGCTGGTCGCGATCCAGGCTCTCGCGGGTGGGGCCGTGGCGATGTGGGATCGCATCGCAGCGCAGTCGGATGCCGCCGCACCCGGTAACTAAGCCACTGTTCCTTTAAGGCTTTTTCAAGAATTGCCGTGTAGAGCGCAAATTGCCCGTGGCGCAGAAGAGAAACCCAAGCGAGCGGGCCGGGTACACAAAACTGCTTTTTCAGGAGACAATAGATGAAGTTTCTCGCCAAGCTGCGCCGCGACGAAAAGGGTGCGACCGCCATCGAATACGGTCTGATCGCCGCTCTCATCGCCGTCGCTGCTATCGCAGCCATGCAGGGCATGGGCTCGCAGCTGAGCTCCACCTTCAGCAAGACGTCTTCGACGATGGCAGACGCGAACGCGGAGCCGGCTGCAGACGACTAAGTCGTCGATCGGCTAGCAAACGAAGGGCGGCAGGGTTCACCTGCCGCCCTTTTCGTATGCGCCGTCGGGACGCGCACGGTCGCCGGCCGGCGCTCAGTAGGTGACCAGCTTCACCTTCTGCCCGGGCGCGAGCGTCGCGTCCTGCTGGAGCCCGTTGAGCACCAGGAACCGTTCGAGCTGTCCATCGCGGTAGGCCATCCTGGCCGCCAGCGAGCGGACGGTGTCACCGGCCTTCACGGTCGTGACCCGCAGCAGCCGCGGCTTGACGGTGCCTGCATCGGCCGCCGAGATGCGGCGCAGCGAGCGGAACATCGGGGTGAAGGCCTCCGCCCCGCCCGCCTGCGCGATCGCGACGAAGTGGTAGGCTTGGCCGTTGCCGAAGTCGTAGGCGAACACCACCAGGTCCATGGTGGAGCCCGAGGACTGGACCCGCGCGACGCCGTAGGCCGCGGGGATGCCGTTCACGGTGGTGCGCTGCACGCTGGCCGGCGCGATCCGCGACTGGTTCCCCTCGGTCAGGGTGCCGAAGACGTCGGCGATGTAGGACTCCAGGCCGCCGGTCAGCTTGCCCCCGGCGAACTGCGCCTTGCCCGAGGCGCCGTTGATCGCGACCGCGCTGGTGCCGTTGACCATGTAGAACCCGGCGGGCGCTTCGAAGGCGAAGCGCAGCACCGGGTGGGTGAACTTGCGCCCGTCCACCACGCCCTGCTTGGGATCGTCGCCATAAACCAGCCCGTCGATCCCGCCGAGGAAGGCGTCGCGGTTGGTCGTCCCGGTGCTGGTGGTCCCGGCGTAGGTCAGCGCGCTGCGCACGCGCGAGGCCGGGTCGGGGTGGGTGGAGGCCCATTCGGGCACCTCGCTGCCGCTGCCCCGCAGCTGCGCCTCCAGTGCGTTCTGCCGCGCCAGGCTTTCCAGCACCCCGGCCATGGCGCGGGGATCGTAGCCGGACCGCTTGAGGTAGGTGATCCCGAGCTGGTCCGCCTGCAGCTCCTGCGAGCGCGAGAACTTGAGCGTGAGCAGCTGCGACCCTTGCGAGAAGATCTGCTGCCCCAGCCGGCCGAAGGCGTTGTCGCCCAGCACCGCGCCCGAGAGGATCGAGCCCAGCACCCCCAGCACCTGGTTGCGCTGCGCCGCCTTCTGCCGCTGCGCCGAATGGCGTGCCGCCACGTGGCCGACCTCGTGGCCCAGCACCCCGGCAAGCTCCGCCTCGTTGTTCATCAGCGCCGTGAGCTGCCGGGTGACGTAGATGTAGCCGCCGGGGATGGCGAAAGCGTTGTTCACGGGCGAATTGAGCAGGGTGACCGTGAAGTCCCCGGTGGCGTTCGACAGGCCGGACTGGACCGCGATGCGCTTGCCCACCTGCTCGACGTAGCGCGCCTGGGTTCCGCTCAACGCACCTCCGAATTCCGCCAGCAGCTCGGGATGGGCCTTGGCGCCCTCGGCCTTGTCGCGGGCGGAGATGGCGTAGACCGGTGCCGCGCGCGCGCCGGACTGCGCGTCCAGTGCCGCCGGCCCCACCAGCGCCGGCACCGCCGCGACCAGGGCCACGACGCCGAGCGCGCCTCTCTTCCGCAAGCCGCGCCTGAGTTGAATCGCCATGGCTCTCCTTCCGATGTACGGATCGCGCGCCTCGCAGCGATCCTCTTCCCAGCCCGTCAACGATGGCCCGGCCGGCTTGTTCCGCGGCTCAGCCAGTCGCATCCCCCCTCGTCGCCAGCGGGTGACGCGCATTCACCAGCGCGACGAGCCGGGCGCTGTCCACGTGCGTGTAGATCTGGGTCGTGGCGATGTCCGCGTGCCCGAGCAGCAGCTGCAGCACGCGCAAGTCCGCGCCGCCCTCCAGCAGATGCGTGGCGAAGGCGTGGCGCAGCACGTGAGGAGAGACCCGCTGCGCATCAAGCCCCGCCCGCGTCGCCAGGGCCCGCAGCAGCTGGAACAGGCGCACGCGCGTCAGGTGACCGCTCGCCCCGGTGGACGGGAACAGGAAGCGCGACTGGCTCCGCCGCACCGCCAGCCAGCGCGAGAGCGCGTGGCGCGCGCGCGTGCTCACCGGCACCATGCGCTGCTGCCCGCCCTTCCCCGTCACGTGAACGAAGGGCGCGTCCCGCGGCACCGCGGCGAGCGGCAGCGAGACCAGTTCGGTCGCTCGCAACCCCGACCCGTAGAGCAGCTCCAGCAGCGCCAGCAGGCGGATGGCATCCGGGCGTCCGGCCGCCGCTTCCTCGTCGGCCCGCGCCAGGAACTGCTCCACTTCCTCGCGGCTGAGGAGCCGAGGCAAGGGCCGGCGCAAACGCGGGCGCGGCAGCGCCCCGGAGGGATCGTCGGCCCGCAAGCCCTCGTCCACCAGGAAGCCGTAGAACTGCCGCAGCGCCGAACAGCGCCGCGCCAGGCTGGACGCCGCAAGGCCGCCCCAGGCCGAGCCCAGGCCTTCCAGCGCATCGCCGTCCGCGGTGCCGAGGTCTCCCAGCACCGCGCGCGCGGCTTCCAGGTCGCGGCGGTACGCGGCCAGCGTGTTGGCGGCCGCCCCGCGTTCGGCCGCCAGCATGTCCAGGAACCGCTCGGCGAGATCCTCGCCCGCCATCCGCCTAGACCCGCGCCACGGCCTCGGCGGCGATCATCCGGGCCTCGGCGTCCAGACCCACCTCGCGAAGGGCGGAGACGATGTGGAACAGGTAGCGCGGGGTCATCCGCTGCCATCCGTCACCCTGCATGCCGAACGCCGCCAGCAGCACCACGGTCGCCGCGTCACCGCGCGCGGCCGCGCTGTCGAGGGCCTCGGTCCAGCGCGTGGTGCCACGGATGCCGGCGCCGGTGTCGGCAGCGACGCGGTCGGCGGAGCCCGCCTCCATCCGGCCCAGCCCCGCCAGGCCGGCGACGAGCAGCGCGGTGCGCCGCTTTCCGGTACTGTCGTCCTGGTCGAGGAAACTCTCCACCGCGCCGCCGTCGACGCTGCTGACGCGGCTCGGGGCGGCCAGGACGAGGAGGCCCCAGGCAGGCGTTCCCGCGCCCACGACGCTGGACCAGCGCGAGGCATTGGCATCATAGCCGGCGGCGAGCATCGAGGCGATCAGGGCCGCCGCGCCATCGGCCAGGTCGGCGCTGGGCGCCATGCGCGCGGCCGCCGCGGCGGTCAGGACCTGCCGCCCGTACTTCTCGGACCCCGTGACGTTCCACAGCGACTGCATGGCGGCGAGCCGTGCCGCCGCGTCCTCCAGCGTATAGGCGTCGCGCAGCTTCTCGGCGCGCTGCTGCCACTCCCCGGTCACATCCGGATCGGCATAGAGCTGCGAATAGAGGTCCACCATCGCCGCATTCGACAGCACGCCGCTGGCGCCGGCGCGATCGGCTGCGGCCGCGCGGCGGGTGAGGCCCACCATCGGCGCGAGCGCGGTGACGTAGTCATAGCCGGGGCCCGCCTGTGCCATCAGCGCCGATGGCGGCTCCAGCCCGACGCCGATGGCGAGGCCGTAGCGCCAGGGCGTCAGGCCCGTCACCTTGTCCCACTCGATGGTGACGGCGCGGCGGGACTTGCCGGCAGCGCCGGCGTAGCGCTGGGCGAGCAGGAGGTCGATCTGGTCCATGGTCCCGCGGTTGCGGTCGCGGTCGAGCCGGGAAAGCGCCGCGGTGCTGTTGCCGCGGAACGCCTCGCAGATGGAGCGGGACACGCTCCAGGCCGGGTCGTCCCGCAGCGCACTCTGCGTCGCCATGACGGGGCAGAGCCCAGTGAAATCGGCGTTCCGGGCATAGACGTCGAGCACCAGCGAGGCGATCGCCGGGGTGTAGGCGGCGACGTCCATGTCCTGCAGCAGGGCGCGGGCGGCATCGGTCTCGCCCATGCGCAGCAGGAGCGAGACGCGCAGCGCCAGGAAGTCCTGCGCACTCATCCCGCTGGGTGGCGCGAGGCGCGAGGCGAGCGCCCGGCGCAGCAGGATATGCCCCCAGCGCGAGACCAGGACCCCGCGGTTGCCGGCCAGCGCCACCTGGATCAGCCGGCCGTTCTGCCCCGCCAGCGAATCCAGCGGCAGCCCGCCCTCGCTCTCGTCCAGCAGGCCCGCCTCGTCAGGCGAGCGGCGCGCCTGCGGAGGCATGTCGATCACGATCTTGCTGCCGAGGAGCGCCTCGAAATCCTCGGGCGTCATCCGCTCCAGCTCTTCGAGCGAGGGGACGCGCGTGAGCCCGCCCTCGTCCGGCGCTGCGACCGCGGCGAGCGGGCCTGGCTGCGGGAACGGGATCGCCTGCACCACGGGTGTCGAGACCGATCGCGGCGCCGCGGCCGACGTGGGACCGGCATTGGGACTGGGAGTGGGATTGGGGCTGGCCGCGGGACGCGGCGCGGCGGCGCGCGGCGGCGTGCGCGCGGGCGGCGTGCGGGTGGGCGCGGGAGCCGGTGCCGGCTCGTCGAACATCTTGGGCAGCAGGGATTCGGGCGCGTCCTGCGCGGCGGCCCAGGCGGAAGTCAGCGCGAGCGTAGCGCCCGCCAGCAGATGGACCGCTCTCACTTGGACGGTTCCGGAACCGCTACCGGGACGACGATATCCTCCACCGGACGCTCCCTGGCGTTCGTCCAGGCGGCGATTCCCAGCGCGACCAGGGCGAGAGGAACGGCAACGACGATGACTCCACGAAGCTTGCGCCTGTGCTCTATGCTCGTCACTCGCCTTCCTTCACCATGCTTGCGCTGCGACCTAGCGCAACTATAGGCGATGGGGCAATGGACGTTCAACAGACCCGGTTTTCCGCGCAGGAAATCGCGGCGCTCGCGCGCCGCATCGACCGACCGATCGTGCTCGTCGGCATGATGGGGGTCGGCAAGTCCAGCGTCGGAAAGCGCCTGGCGTCGCTGCTCGACTGTCCCTTCGTGGACGCCGACGACGAGATCGAGCGCTCCGCGCAGATGACCATTCCGGAGATCTTCGACACCTTCGGCGAAGCCTACTTCCGCGACGGGGAGCGCCGCGTCATCGCCCGCCTGATGGCGGAGCGCGATGCCGCCGGGAACCGGGACGGTTCCAACCGCATCGTCATCGCCACCGGGGGCGGCGCCTTCTGCAATCCCCAGACCCGCGCGCTGATCCTGGAGAAGGCGATCACCGTGTGGCTGGACAGCGACGTCGACACGCTGGTGGAGCGCACCGCCCGCAAGGACAATCGGCCGCTGCTGCGATCGGGATCCCCACGCGAGATCCTCGGCCGCTTGCGCGACGAGCGGGCGAGCGACTATGCGCTGGCTCCGATCCACGTGCTGAGCAGCAGCGGGCCGCACGTCCAGACGATCAACAAGGTCCTGCAGGAAATCTCGCGATGGCTGTAATCCCCGTCGACATCGCCGCGCGGCCCTACGAGGTGCGCGTGGGCGCCGGCCTGCTGGCCGAGATCGGAGCGCAGTGCCGCGGGCGCCTGCGCAAGCCGCGCGTCCCGATCGTCACGGATGCCCATGTTCATGCCGCCTGGGGCCAGGTGGTCGAGGCCTCGCTGCGCGAAAGCGGGCACGAGCCGCACTGGCGCATCCTGGCGCCCGGCGAGCAGACCAAGTCGTGGGAGGAGCTCGCGGCCACGGTCAACTGGCTCCTCTCGCTCGAGGTCGAGCGCGGGGACCACGTGATCGCGCTCGGCGGCGGCGTCATCGGCGACCTGACCGGCTTCTGCGCGGCGATCCTGAAGCGGGGATGCCACTTCATCCAGGCGCCCACCACGCTCCTGGCGCAAGTGGATTCGAGCGTGGGCGGGAAGACCGCCATCAACACGCCGGCCGGCAAGAACCTGGTCGGTGCGTTCCACCAGCCCTCGCTGGTGCTGGCCGACCTCTGCGCGCTGGAGACGCTGCCCGAACGCGAACTGCTGGCGGGCTATGCCGAGGTGGTGAAGTACGGGCTGATCGACGATGCCGCGTTCTTCGCCTGGTGCGAGAGCAACGGCACGGCGATGATCGCGGGCGACGACGGGCTGCGCGAATACGCCGTGGCGCACTCGGTCTCGGCCAAGGCGCGCATCGTGGCGCAGGACGAGTTCGAGACCACCGGCCGCCGCGCGCTGCTCAATCTCGGCCACACCTTCGGCCATGCCCTGGAGGCGGAGACCGGCTTCGGCGCGCGCCTGCTCCATGGCGAGGCGGTGGCGCTGGGCATGGTGCTGGCGGCGCGCTACTCGGCGCGCCAGGGGCTCATGCCGCTCTCCGAAGCCGAGCGCATCACCCGCCACATCGGCGGCATCGGCTTGCCGGCGGACCTGCGCCGGCTCGGCCTGGCCTGCGACGGCGCGGTGCTCGTGCGCCACATGCTGCACGACAAGAAGATGGACGCGGGCACCCTGCCCTTCCTGCTGATGCGCGGGATCGGCGAGACCTACCTCGACAAGCACGTCTCGTTGGACGACGTCAGCGCGTTCCTCGACGACGAACTGGCGCGCGCTCCCGCCTGACACACGCTCCCCCGCCCTGGGCGTGATCGCGCGGCGCGTCGTCCCGTGCCTGAAACTCGGCGAGGCGCCGATTCCCGCGGAGCGCCCGCCGCCCCCGGACGTTTGCCCAAGACAGGTCCTCGGAAGGTTCGCGTCGTCACGCTGGCCGGGGGGCCGGATGCATCCCGAGCGAACCGCAGGATGCAACGGAAGGCGGCAGGCTGATCGGTCTGCCGCCTTTTCCACGAGGCCGCTCCGAAGGCTCGCCCCTCAGCCGAATACGGCGACCGACTGGATGCCCGCCATCGCGGGAGCGCCCGCGGCGTTCCACTGCAGGATGTGCTCGCTGGCGCCGCCGCTGCGGGCGAACGCGCTGGTCGAGCGGATGAGCCACCAGCCATCGGGTGCCGGCCGCGGGTCCAGCATGTTCACGTGCCAGTGCATCGAGCTGATCGGCACGCGGAAGGACAGCAAGGGCAGTACGGCGGTCGGCAGCGCATCGCCGCAGAGCAGGCACTCCACCGCAGGGTCGAGCCCGTCCCTCTCGCGGACGCGGACCCACCAGCACAAGTCCGCAGCCCCGAGCGACGCCTTGGGCAGCGCGAACCGCGCCTCGAAATGGTGGCGCAGGAAGGCGGGGGCATGGTCCATCGGCACCGGCTTGGCGGCGTCCACCGGCACGAGCCCTCCGGGGACGGGGTACTCGTCGATCGCGAGCGCGCTCTCGATCGGGCGCATGAACACGAAGCTGGCGGAGAACCCGATGCCCTGCTCGCCCGACAGCTCGGCGGCGATCCAGGTGGCGTTGCGGCCCCGGCGCAGCACGCGGGCGCGCGCCTCGATCCGTCCGGCCAGCGGCGCGATCATGGCGAGCTGGGCCGAGCGCAAGGGTGCCAGCTCCGGATCGATCCGCTGCGCCGCCGCGAGCGCCAGCGCCGAAGTCAGCCCGCCGTAGGCGGTCCGGCCCTGCAGCCAGTCGTCGGGGATCACCAGCGCGAAGCCGTCGTCGCGCGGCTCGGCCCCGGCGAGCATGTCCGCCAGCCCCGGCATCAGAACAGCCGCGATCCGTCCGGCACGCGCTTGTCCGGCGAGAAAAGCGTCACCCGCCCCTTCTCGTCCGCGAAGCCCAGCGTCAGCACTTCGGACAGCGCCTTGCCGATCTGGCGGACGGGGAAGTTCACCACCGCGGCGACCTGACGCCCGACGAGCTCCTCCGGCGCATAGAGCGCGGCCACCTGGCCGACGCTCTTCTTCTCGCCCACGCCGGGGCCGAAGTCGATCCGCAGGCGGTAGCTGGGCTTGCGTGCGCCCTCGTGGACCTCGGCCGCCAGGATGGTGCCGACGCGGATGTCCACCTTGAGGAAGTCGTCGAAGGCGATCGTCTCGCCGGCCGGCGCGGCCGGGTCGTGGTCGAGGTGCATGTCACTCCATCTCGAGGATGATCGCGTCCACCGCCAGGCTCTCGCCCGCCTTGGCGTTGACGGACTTCACCACGCCCGCCTTCTCGGCGCGCAGGATGTTCTCCATCTTCATCGCCTCGACCACCGCCAGCGGCTGACCCGCCTCGACCTTGTCGCCCTCGCCCACGTTCAGCGAGACGAGCAGGCCCGGCATGGGGCAGATCAGGTACTTCGAGAGATCCGGCGGGATCTTCTCGATCATGTGCTGGGTGAAGCGGGCGATGTGCGCGGGCAGGCAGGCGACCTTGTGGATCGCGCCGCGGGTGGTCATGCGAAAGCCGGTGCGGGTGGTCTCCAGCTTAACCGTCAGGTCCTCGCCGTCCACCTCCGCGTCGACGAAGCGGTCTCCCGGGGTGTACTCGAGCGCAAGGTCGACTTCCGTGCCGTTCACCGTGACCACGTCCTCGTCGAGCGCGACTGCGTAAGTGCCGCCGTCGATGGTGACCGTCCACTCGGCCGGAGGATCGAGCGGTGCGCCCAGCTGCCCTTCGACGCGGCGCGAGCGGTCGGCGCGCGCCGTGGCGACGAAGGCCGCGACGGCGGCGAGCTTCACCTTCAGGTCGTCCGACGCGGGCGCGCCGGTGAAGCCCTCGGGGTATTCCTCGGCGATGAAGCCGGTCGTCAGCTCGCCCGAGCGGAAGCGCGGGTGCTGCATGATGGCCGACACGAAGTCGATGTTGTGGCCCAGCCCCTCGATCTCGAAGGCGTCGAGCGCGGCGACCTGCTTGTCCGCCGCTTCGTCGCGAGTCTCGCCCCAGGTGATGAGCTTGGCGATCATCGGGTCGTAGAACATCGAGACCTCGCCGCCCTCGTAGACGCCGTCGTCGACGCGCACGCCGTCCACGCCGCGGCGCCCGTTCTCCGCGCCGTCGTCGGTCCAGCCTTCCACCGGCGGATTGTAGCGCGACAGGCGCCCCGTCGAGGGCAGGAAGCCGCGGTACGGATCCTCGGCATAGACGCGGTTCTCGATGGCCCAGCCGTCGATCTTCACGTCGTCCTGCGTCATCTGCAGCGTCTCGCCCGCGGCGACGCGGATCATCTGCTCGACGAGGTCGACGCCGGTGATCGCTTCGGTGACGGGATGCTCCACCTGCAGGCGGGTGTTCATTTCAAGGAAGTAGAAGCTCTCGCCCGTCGGGTCGGCGCCCGAGACGATCAGTTCCACGGTGCCGGCCGAGTAGTACCCCACCGCGCGCGACAGCGCGACGCACTGCTCGCCCATCGCCTTGCGCATCGCCGGGGTGACGAAGGGCGACGGCGCCTCCTCGACCACCTTCTGGTGGCGGCGCTGGATCGAGCACTCGCGCTCGTTCAGGTAGAGGATGTTGCCGTGCTTGTCGCCGAGGATCTGGATCTCGATATGGCGCGGGTTGAGGATGAACTTCTCGATGAAGACGCGGTCGTCGCCGAACGAGTTCAGGCCTTCGCGCTTCACGCTCTCGAAGCCCTCGCGCACGTCCTTTTCGTCGTAGGCCAGGCGCATGCCCTTGCCGCCGCCGCCGGCCGAGGCCTTCATCATCACCGGGTAGCCGATCTCGTTCGAGATGCGCACCGCGTGCTCGGTGTCCTCGATCTCGCCGACGAAGCCGGGGACGACGTTGACGCCCGCCTGCTTGGCGAGCTTCTTGGATTCGATCTTGTCGCCCATCGCTGCGATGGCGCCGACGGGAGGGCCGATGAACTCGATGCCCTCTGCGGCCAGCGCCTCGGCGAACGAGGTCCGCTCGGACAGGAAGCCGTAGCCCGGGTGGACGGCCTCGGCGCCCGTCTGCTTGCAGGCGGCAATGATTTTGTCGGCAATGAGATAGGACTGCGCGGCGGGCGCGGGACCGATGTGAACCGCTTCATCGGCCATCTGCACGAACGGAGCGCGCGCATCCGCATCGGAATAGACCGCAACTGTCTTAATGCCCATGCGGCGGGCCGTCTTGATGACACGGCAGGCGATCTCGCCCCGGTTGGCAATCAGGATTTTCTTGAACATGGCACCTCGAACCCCCATTCGGGATCTTGCTTGTTGTCGGTCGGGAACAGGAACTGCAGCGCCTGCGGCGAAAGCACGTGATAGGCGGTTGCGTGGGTGAGGTCCGGACGTGGGACCAGGCATACGAGCGGCCCACCTGCACTGGCCACGGCTCGGGCAGCCTGCGACGTCTCGGGCCCCTCGTTGGAATAGGTGAGGTACAGCCCCCCTCGCGCCGGCTTGCCTGCAAGAAGACCGGCGGCGGCGCCGGCAAGCCGGCCATCGTCCCACCACAGGCTTGCGTCGATCGCGGCATAGCGACCGAACAGGCCGGGTTCGCGCAGCCAGGTCTCGACGATGAACAGCCCGGCGAGCGATTCGCCGATGACGCCATCGTGCCCGTTGGTGCGGTACGTCGCCGCGACGAGAGGCTTCACCGTGTCGCGCAGGAAAGCGCGAAAGGCGGCGGACTGCCCGGCAGTCGGGTACTGCTCATGTTGCGCCGCATTGCCGGGGCTGCCGATCAGTTCGGCCCGCCGGTCCTTGCTTTCGATGCCGACGACGATGACCGGCTCGGACCGACCCCATACGGCCCCGAGCGCGGTGGTCCCGGCAACGTGGAGGAAGTCCTGCGAAAGGCCGCCATCTATGACGTAAAGGACGGGGTAGCGCTTGTTTCCAGCCGCGTAGCCTTCGGGGAGGTAGACGTTGACCTGGCGCTGGTCTCGCTTGGTCAAGGAAACGAGGTGCGTTTCGCCGATCGTGATCGGCTGTGCGGCGGACGGCGCCGCGGACGGTGCGGCAGGCGCAACGCCCGGCGCAAGAAGAAGGCAGGACAGCGCCAGCAGCCTTGGTCCTGCCCGAACGATCACTCGGCGGCTTCCAGCTTGGCGCAGCCCTTGGGCATGCGCTGGGCTTCGACCTGAGCGGGCGTCAGTTCGATCGCCATCGGTTTGAGGCCAAGGCGCGCGAACATCGCGAGGTCGTTGTCATCGCCGGCGTTGGGCGCGGTGAGCAGCTTGTCGCCGGTGAAGATCGAGTTCGCGCCGGCCATGAAGCACATCGCCTGCGTCATCTCCGACATCGATTCGCGACCTGCCGAGAGGCGCACCATCGAGCCCGGCATCGTGATGCGCGCGACCGCGACGGTGCGCACGAATTCTACGTCATCGATCTTGGCCAGCGGCGTGTCGGCCAGCATGTCGCCCAGCACGGTGCCCTTCACCGGCACCAGCGCGTTGACCGGCACCGACTGCGGGTGATCCGGCAGTGTGGCGAGCGTGTGGATGAAGCCGACGCGATCGGCGCGCGTCTCGCCCATGCCGACGATCCCGCCCGAGCACACGTTGATGCCTGCCATGCGCACGTTCGACAGGGTGTCGAGGCGGTCGTCCATCGTGCGCGTGGTGATGACCTGGTCGTAGCGCTCGGGGCTCGTATCGATGTTGTGGTTGTAGTAGTCGAGGCCCGCCTCGCTGAGCATGTCGGCCTGCTCGGGCGTCAGCATGCCCAGCGTCATGCAGGTTTCCATGCCGAGCGCGCGCACGCCCTTCACCATCTCGATGATGGCGGGCATGTCGCGGTCCTTGGGGTTGCGCCAGGCCGCGCCCATGCAGAACCGGGTCGAGCCCTGATCCGCCGCCTGCGCCGCGCGCTGAAGAACCTGCTGGACCTCCATCAGCTTGGTCGCCTTGACCCCGCTCTCGGCATGGACCGACTGCGAGCAGTAGCCGCAATCCTCCACGCACCCGCCGGTCTTGATCGAAAGCAGTGTGGAAAGCTGCACTTCGTCCGCCTTGTGGCTGGCGCGATGGATCTCGGCGGCGCGGAAGACCAGCTCGGGAAACGGCAGGTCGAACAGCGCCGCGATCTCCTCGCGGGTCCAGTCGTTGCGGGGGGTGGTGGCGGGGGTTTCGGTCATCATCATTCCTCAGCTGGCATAAGCCAGCCGGCGTCATACGCGCCGACGCAGCCCTGATCCAGCGTCCGCATCACTCCGCCGCCTGCAGCTCGGAGCCGAGCGGGGGCATGTTGTGGCCGAGCAGCCGCAGGACGTCCGCCGCGCATTCCACCACATTGGAACCCGGCCCGTAGATTCCCTGGACGCCCGCGTTGCGCAGGTATTCGTAGTCCTGCGGCGGAATGACGCCCCCGGCGATGACCTTGATGTCGCTGCGCCCCTGCTCGCGCAGTTGGCGGATGAGCTCCGGGATCAGCGTCTTGTGCCCTGCCGCGAGCGAGGAGGCGCCCACCACGTCGACCCCGCTCTCCAGCGCCAGCACGACGGTCTCTTCGGGCGTCTGGAACAGCGGCCCGGAGACGACCTCGAAGCCCATGTCGCCGAAGGCCGAGGCGATGACGTTGGCGCCGCGGTCATGGCCATCCTGGCCCATCTTGGCGACCAGCAGCTTCGGCTTGCGGCCGAGGCGGCGCTCCACCGCGGCCACGCCGTCGAGCACCTGCTGCCAGCGGCTGTCCCCCTCGTAGGGCGCGGAATAGACGCCCTTCACCGGGGTCGGCTGAGTGCCGTAGCGCGCGAAGCTCTCTTCCATGGCCGAGCTGATCTCGCCGAGCGTGGCACGGGCGCGAGCGGCCTCGACCGCATGGGCGAGGAGGTTGGTCTCGATCGACTGCGGCGCGGCAGCGGCCTTGCGCAGCGCATCGAGCGCGGCCTGGCAGGCGGCTTCGTCGCGCTCCGCCTTCACCTTTTCGATGCGGGCGATCTGGGCCTCGCGCACCTTGGTGTTGTCCACCTCCAGCGTCTCGAGCAGGTCCTCGTTGGCGAGGCGGTACTTGTTGACGCCGACGATGACGTCGTCGCCGCGGTCGACGCGCGCCTGGCGGGCGGCAGCCGCCGTCTCGATCATCGCCTTGGGCCAGCCCGCGGCGACGGCCTTGGCCATGCCGCCCTCGGCCTCGACGCGGTCGATGATCGCCTGCGCCTCGTCCACCAGCTGCTGAGTGAGCGCCTCGACGTAGTAGGAGCCGCCGAGCGGGTCGACCACCTTGGTCATCCCGGTCTCTTCCTGGATGATGATCTGGGTGTTGCGGGCGATGCGGGCCGAGAAGTCGGTCGGCAGCGCGATCGCCTCGTCCAGCGCGTTGGTGTGGAGCGACTGGGTCCCGCCCAGCATCGAGGCCATCGCCTCGATCGTGGTGCGAATGACGTTGTTGTAGGGGTCCTGCTCGGTCAGCGAGACACCCGAGGTCTGGCAGTGGGTGCGCAGCATCTTGCTGCGTTCGCTCTTCGCGCCCAGCTTGGTCATCGCGCGATGCCAGAGCACGCGCGCGGCGCGCAGCTTGGCCACTTCCATGAAGAAGTTCATGCCGATGGCGAAGAAGAACGACAGGCGCCCGGCGAAGTTGTCCAGATCGAGGCCGGAGGCCACGCCATAGCGGGCATACTCGATGCCGTCGGCGATGGTGAAGGCCAGTTCCTGCACCTGCGTCGCCCCGGCTTCCTGCATGTGGTAGCCGGAGATCGAGATCGAGTTGAACTTGGGCATCTCGCGGCTGGTGTAGCCGAAGATGTCCGAGATGATCCGCATGCTGGGTTCGGGCGGGTAGATGTAGGTGTTGCGGACCATGAACTCCTTGAGGATGTCGTTCTGGACCGTGCCGTCGAGCAGCTTGCGATCGACGCCCTGTTCCTCGCCGGCGACGATGAAGAAGGCCAGGATCGGGATCACCGCGCCGTTCATGGTCATCGAGACCGACATCTGGTCGAGCGGGATGCCGTCGAACAGGATCTTCATGTCCTCGACCGAGTCGATGGCGACGCCCGCCTTGCCGACGTCGCCGACGACGCGGGGATGGTCGCTGTCGTAGCCGCGATGGGTGGCGAGGTCGAAGGCGACCGACAGGCCCTTCTGCCCCGCCGCGAGGTTGCGGCGGTAGAAGGCGTTGGATTCCTCGGCGGTGGAGAAGCCCGCGTACTGGCGAATGGTCCAGGGCCGGCCTGCGTACATCGAGGCGCGCACGCCGCGGGTGAAGGGCGCGAAGCCGGGCAGGCCCGGATCCACGGCCACGTCCTCGGCCGTGTAGAGCGGCTTGACGGCGATGCCTTCAGGCGTCTGCCAGGTCAGGTCCTTGCCCTTGACCTCCTTCGCCGCCGCCGCCTGCCAGTCGTTGATGTCTGCCATTACCCAATTCCTTCGACCCCTCTCTCCGTCCGGGGGAGAGGATAAGAAGGCTTGCCAGCTTGCTGGCTAGCCGTAGGTGGAGAGGAGAACCCTCTCCGCTGCGACTAGGCCCGCTGCGCAGGCCCAGGTCTCGCGCCCCCTTCCCCGCAGGAGAGAGGGCCGGTCGTCTCAATGCCCCGCCTTGGGCGTCTCCATGATCTCCGTCAGCTGGCCGCCCATGTCCTTGGGGTGGACGAAGAAGATCAGGGTGCCGTGGGCGCCGATGCGCGGCTCGCCCAGCACGCGCTTCCCGAGGCCTTCGAACCAGGCCTTCGCCGCGTGGATGTCCGGTACTTCGTAGCAAAGGTGGTGCTGCCCGCCGAGCGGGTTCTTCTCCAGCCACTTGCCCACCGCCGAATCCGGCGTGGTGGGCTGGAGCAGCTCGATCTGCGTGCCGGCGGTGCCGCCCTCGCCCGGCGTGTTCACGAAGCAGACGCGCACCTGCTGGCTTTCGAGCACGAAAGGCTCGGTCACGTCGGTGGCGCCCATCACGTCCTTGTAGAACGCGATGGAAGCGTCGAGGTCGGGCGTGGCGACGCCGATGTGGTTGAGGCGGCCGAGCTTCATGCCGCCTGCTCCACGTTCTCGATCACCAGGGCGATACCCTGCCCGCCGCCGATGCACATCGTCACCAGGCCGTAGCGCCCGCCGCTGCGCTTCAGCTCGTACATGCACTTGATCGTCAGCATGGTGCCGGTGGCGCCGACCGGGTGCCCGATCGAGACGCCCGAGCCGTTGGGGTTCACCTTCTCGGCATCGAAGCCGAGCACCTTGGAGACGGCGGCGGCCTGCGCGGCAAAGGCCTCGTTGCTCTCGATCACGTCCATCTGCTCGAGCGACAGCCCCGCACGCTTGAGCGCGATCGGCACGGCCTGGATCGGCCCCTCGCCCATGTACTCGGGCTCGACGCCGGCGTGGCCCCAGGCGATGATCCGCGCCATCGGCTTGAGGCCGCGCTTCTCGACCTCCGCACCGGTGGCAAGCACCACCGCGGCGGCGCCGTCGTTGATGCCGCTGGCGTTGCCCGCGGTGACGCTGCCGTCCTTCTTGAAGGCGGGCCGCATCTTGCCGAGCACTTCGGCAGTGGTGTCGCCCTTCACGTGCTCGTCGGTGTCGAACACGGTGACGCCCTTGCGCGTCTTCACCTCGACCGGGAGAATCTGCTCCTTGAAGCGGCCTTCGCTGATTGCGCGGGCCGCGCGCTGGTGGCTGGTTACGGCGAGCGCGTCCATGTCCTCGCGGCTGACGCAGTGGCGGGTCGCCACGTTCTCGGCGGTGATGCCCATGTGATAGCCGCCGATGGCGTCGGACAGGCCGACGGTCAGCGCGTCCTCCTGCGTGTTCTCGCCCATCTTGCGGCCCCAGCGCACGCCGTGGTCGTGGTAGGGGACGTTGGACATGACCTCGGCGCCGCCGGCGATGGTGACGGCGGCCTCGCCCAGCTTCATCATCTGCGCGGCCGAGACGATGGCCTGGACACCCGAGCCGCAGAGCCGGTTCAGCGTCAGCGCGGGGACGGCGAGCGGCACCCCGGCGTTGATCCCGATCACGCGGCTCAGCATCTCGTCGCGGGCGCTGGTCGGCATGACCTGGCCGATGACGATGTGCTCGACCGCCTCGGGCTCGATGCCGGCGCGCTTCAGCGCCTCGGTGGCGACCAGGCCGCCCAGTTCGGCCGGCATGAAGCTCTTGAGCGAGCCGCCGAAGTCGCCGACTGCCGTGCGCACGCCGCTGACGATGTAGACCTCTTCCATGTCCATCCTATCCTTCAAGCCGCGGCGGCGAGGCGCCCCGGGCCGTTGTCATCTCGATCATGGTCTCGATGCGGACCACCCGCTTGTCGACGCCGATCAGGTCGGAGGCGATGCGCTCCAGCGCCTCCCCCTGCTTCGCCCCGGCCTCTTCCACGCGGCGCACCTGCTCCTGGAGCAGCAGCAACTGCTTGATCCCCTGCAGGGCATCGCCCAGCGCGCTCACTTGCGGACCCCCGCCTCGCGGAGCATGCGATCGACCCGGTCGACCGTCTCCTCCATCTGGCGCGCGGTCCGCTCCAGGCTTGCCCGCATCTCCGGCACGACGCCCGCCAGTTCGCCGACGAGGGCGGCCAGCTCCAGCTCCTCCGCCGTTTCCTCCGGCATGCTTTCCACGGCCAGGCGAATGTACTCGCCGGTCGAGAGACCACGCGCGGCGGCGCGGGCGGTGAGCGCCGCCTTCGCCTCGGGAGTGGTCAGAAAGGTCACGCGTTCGGTCTGCATCGGGCGGCTCCTACACATTACAATATCATTGTAATGTGTAGCTCTCCTTTGTGCTAGAGCGGGATGTTGTCGTGCTTCTTCCAGGGGTTCTCGAGGCTCTTGTTGCGCAGCTTGCGCAAACCGAGGGCGATGCGGCGGCGCGTCGAGTGTGGGTAGATCACCTCGTCGATGTAGCCGCGGCTGGCGGCCACGAAGGGATTGGCGAAGCGGTCCTCGTACTCCTTGGTGCGGGCGGCGATGCCGTCCGGATCGAGGCCGCGGAAGATGATCTCCACAGCGCCCTTGGCGCCCATCACCGCGATCTCGGCCGTGGGCCAGGCGTAGTTGAGGTCGCCGCGCAGGTGCTTCGAGCTCATCACGTCGTAAGCGCCGCCATAGGCCTTGCGGGTGATGACGGTGATCTTGGGCACGGTCGCCTCGGCATAGGCGAACAGCAGCTTGGCGCCGTGCTTGATGATGCCGTTGTGCTCCTGGTCGGTGCCGGGCAGGAAGCCGGGCACGTCCACGAAGGTGATGATCGGGATGTTGAAGGCGTCGCAGAAACGCACGAAGCGCGCGGCCTTCTTCGACGAGTTGATGTCGAGCACGCCCGCCAGCACCATCGGCTGGTTGGCGACGATGCCGATGGTCTTGCCCTCCACCCGGCCGAAGCCGATGATGATGTTCCCGGCATGCAGCGGCTGGAGTTCGAAGAACTCGCCCTCGTCCACCACCTTCCGGATCACCTCGTGCATGTCGTAGGGCTGGTTGGCGCTGGGCGGGATGATCGTGTCGAGGCTGGGCTCCTGCCGGTCCCAGGCATCGGCGCTCGGCCGCTCGGGCACCTCGTCGCGGTTGGACGAGGGCAGGAAGTCGAAGAAGTCGCGCGCGGCGAGCAGCGCCTCGATATCGTTCTCGAGCGCGAGATCGGAGACGGAGGTCTTGCTGGAGTGCGTGACCGCGCCGCCCAGTTCCTCCTGCGTCACCACTTCGTTGGTGACGGTCTTCACCACGTCGGGCCCGGTGACGAACATGTAGGAGCTGTCCTTCACCATGAAGATGAAGTCGGTCATCGCCGGCGAATAGACCGCGCCACCCGCGCAAGGCCCCATGATGAGCGAGAGCTGCGGCACCACGCCCGAGGCAAGGACGTTACGCTGGAACACGTCGGCATAGCCGCCGAGCGATGCGACGCCTTCCTGAATACGCGCGCCGCCGGAGTCGTTGAGGCCGATCACCGGCGCCCCGACCTTCATCGCGGCGTCCATCACCTTGCAGATCTTCTGGGCGTGCCGTGCCGAGAGCGAGCCGCCGAAGACCGTGAAGTCCTGGCTGAACACGTAGACGAGGCGGCCGTTGATCGTGCCCGAGCCGGTGACCACGCCGTCACCCGGGATCTTCTGGTCCTGCATGCCGAAGTCGACGCAGTCATGCTCGACGTAGAGGTCCATCTCCTCGAAGCTGCCTTCGTCCAGCAGGACATCGAGGCGTTCGCGCGCGGTCAGCTTGCCCTTGGCGTGCTGCGCGTCGATGCGCTTCTGCCCGCCACCCATCTGGGCGGCGGCCCGGCGCTTCTCCATTTCGGCGATATTGGCTGACATCCGGCTTCCCTTGCCTGCGTGGTCTCAGCATCGAAATGCTGCTCCTGCTAAGGCATCTGGAAGGCTTCAGGTCAACCGTTTTTAATCGCCCGGTTAACGGGTAATGCGGGGGCGCTCGCGATCTATCCGTCAGGCGATATGGCGCCCGGCCCGGACGGCACGAAGCGCCCCCTCTTCGCCGCTACTTCAGCAGCACGAGTTCTTCCGACATCGTCGGGTGGATGGCCACGGTGGCGTCGAAATCGGCCTTGGTCAGCCCCGCCTTCACGGCCACCGCCGCCAACTGCATGATCTCCGGGGCGTCCGGTCCGATCATGTGGATGCCGAGCACGCGCTCAGTCTGCGCCTCGCAGACCATCTTGTAGAGCGAGCGCTCATGGCGATGGGCGACGACGTTCTTCATCGGCCGAAAGTCGCTCTGGTACACCTTCACGCTGCCGTACTGCTGCATGGCCTTCGCCTCGGTCAGCCCGACGGCGGCGATCGGCGGATGGCTGAACACGGCGGACGGGATGCAGGCATAGTCGACCGTAGTGGGCTTGCCGCCGAAGATCGTGTCGGCAAAGGCCTGTCCTTCCCGGATCGCGACCGGGGTGAGCTGGACGCGGTCGGTGACGTCGCCCACCGCATAGATCGAGTCGATGTTCGTGCGCGAGTTCTCGTCCACCGCGATCTCGCCGCGCTCGCCCAGCTCTACGCCCACCTCGGCAAGCCCCAGGCCTTCCACGTTGGGGACCCGGCCGGTGGCGAACAGGACGCAGTCGACCTCCAGCGGCTCGTGCCCGGTCATGTGGACGAGCAGTGAGCCGTCGGCGTTCTTCTCGATCTTCTCGAACGCGGCGTTGAAGCGGAAGTCGATGCCCTTGGTGATGGAGATCTGCAGCAGACGGTCGCGCACGCTCTCGTCATAGCCGCGCAGCAGCTGGTCGGAGCGGTTCATCAGCGTCACCTTGGCGCCGAACTGATGGAAGATGCCGGCGAACTCGTTGGCGATGTAGCCCGCTCCGGCAATCAGGATGCGCCGCGGGATCGCATCGAGGTGGAACGCCTCGTTCGAAGTGATGCCGTGCTCGTGCCCGGGGAACGAGGGCACGTGCGGCCGCGCGCCGGTGGCGACCAGGATATACCGCGCGGTCTTCTTCGCGCCGCTGGCCAGCGTGACCTCGTTCGGGCCGGTGATCGTCGCCCGCTCGTGGAAGATCGTGACCTTGTTGTTCTCCAGGGTCTGCGTGTAGAGGCCATTCAGCCGGTCGACGTCGCCCAGGACGTTGTCACGCAGCTTGATCCAGTCGAAGCGACATTCCGGGATTTCCCAGCCGAACTGCTTGGCGTCCTCCAGATCCTCGGCGAAATGCGCGCCGTAGACCAGCATCTTCTTGGGCACGCACCCGCGGATGACGCAGGTTCCACCGATCCGGAACTCCTCCGCCACCGCGACGCGCGCGCCGTGCGCCGCCGCCACCCGGCTCGCCCGAACGCCCCCCGATCCCGCGCCGATGGTGAAGAGGTCGTAGTCGAAATCGGCCATGCACTTGTGCTCCTGGGCGGCGGTGGTGGGTCGCAGGCATATGGGACATGGCTGGGGCGATTGCCAGCGGCCAGCCTCCATACCGGGCAAAACGGGTCGGCGCGGCGGGTTCACTCCCCGTCGCAGCCCTATTGTCTACTGCTTCGGTTGATATAATGTGCACACCAGGCAGCCCGGACTCGCGAGGCGCGGGAACGACCGGGGCAAACCTGGGAGATCGAAAGATGGCATCCTTGCAAGACGCCGCGGCGGACCGGCAGAAGCCCCTCATCCTGCTCGTTCCGGGCCTCGAAGGCAGCGGCCCACGCCACTGGCAGCGCCGCTGGGCCGACGAGCTCGAGGACGCGCAGCTGGTCGAGCTGGGCGCGTGGGACCGGCCGCACCGCAACACCTGGATCAATCGCCTGAACCTGGCGATCCACAACGCCGGGCGCCCGGTGGTGCTGGTCGCCCACAGCCTCGGCTGCATCCTTGCCGCCTGGTGGTCGAAGTTCGAGCAGCCGGGCTGGGCCTCTCCCGTGGTCGGCGCGCTGCTGGTCGCTCCGCCGGAGGTGGACTTCTTCCCGCGCGACGATCGGCTCACCGGTTTCGCGCCGACACCGGCCGAGGCGCTGCCTTTCCCGTCCATCCTGGTCGCCAGCCGCAACGATCCCTGGATCGGCTTCCAGACGGCGCGGCACCTCGCCCGCCAGTGGGGCAGCGCCTTCGTGGACGCGGGCGAGGCCGGACACATCAATGCCGATTCGTCGCTCGGAAGCTGGGACGAAGGCAAGCGGCTGCTGGGGCGCCTGATCGAAGGCGGCGTTCCCACCCCCGGCACGGAGCCGGTGCGCAACCATGCCGACTGGTCGGAAGGGCTGGAATTCCGCGCCTGATCCGAGCGCCTGCCTCCCGGTGAACGCGCCGGTCGGGCGCGTTCACCGGGCTCGCGCCCCTCAGCCGATGCCGGCCAGCGCCAGGAGAGCGGTGGTCGAGGGGTCGAAGGAGGCATCGCCCTCCTCGATCTGCTTGGCGATGGCCTTGCCCAGCTCGACGCCGAACTGGTCGAAGGGATTGATGCCCATCAGGACGGCGTTGGCGAACGTGCGATGCTCGTGGAACGCCACCAGCGCGCCGAACGTCGCGGGGGTGAGGTCGTCGAGCAGGATCGTCGCCGAGGGGCGGTCGCCCGGGTAGGCGCGCGCCGGATCGTCGCTGTCCTTGCCCGCCATCAGCGCCGCGCCCTGGGCGAAGCAGTTGGACAGGAGAATGCGATGGTGCGCCGGGTCGAGATCGTCCCCCGGCGCGATCGAGGCGATGAAGTCCACTGGAACGAGGTTGGTGCCCTGGTGCAGCAGCTGGAACACGGCGTGCTGCGCGTCGGTGCCGACCCCGCCCCAGGTGATCGGCGCCGTCGGCCCGGCGACCGGCGAGCCGTCCACCTTCACGCTCTTGCCGTTCGATTCCATCTCCAGCTGCTGGAAATAGTCGGGCAGCAGCGCCAGCCGCTCGTCGTAGGCG
This sequence comes from Novosphingobium soli, assembly GCF_042432915.1. Taxonomy (NCBI): domain Bacteria; kingdom Pseudomonadati; phylum Pseudomonadota; class Alphaproteobacteria; order Sphingomonadales; family Sphingomonadaceae; genus Novosphingobium; species Novosphingobium soli. Next base: position 104,968 of record NZ_JBHLWK010000009.1, on the reverse strand, counting down.
AACACGCCGCGGGTCTGGCAGCCGCGCAGGCGCGTGTAGAGCTGGTCGGCGAAGGCGGCGCGCAGCGGCAGGTTGGCCATACCCTCGGCGTCGCGGAAGTGGACGTCCATGGCGGCGGCGCCGTCCAGGAACTCGGCGAAGTCGGGCCAGCCCAGCGCCATCGCGACCGGGAAGCCGATCGACGACCACAGCGAATAGCGGCCGCCCACGCTTTCGGAGAAGGGCAGGATGCGCGTCTCGTCCACGCCCCACTCGATCGCCTTGGCCGGCGAGGCCGTCAGCGCGACGATGCGGCCGTAGGGATCCTCGACCCCGTTCTCGCGCAGCCAGGCGATGGCGCTGAGGGCGTTGGTCATCGTCTCGATGGTGGTGAAGGTTTTGGACGCGACCGCCAGCATCGTCGTCGCCGGGTCGCAGGCGGCGAAGGCCTGCTCCAGCGCGCAACCGTCGATGTTGGAGACGACATGGACGTCGACCATCGCCCCGTCGCGCGCCAGCGCATCGATGGCGAGCGCCGGGCCCAGCGCCGAGCCGCCGATCCCGATGTGGATGAGGTGCTTCACCTCGCCCATGGCGCCGCGGTGAATGGCCTCCACGATCGCGGCCATGCGGTGGTGGTTTTCGGCCGCCAGAGCGACGCTCTCGTCCGCGCCGACGCCGCGCTGGGCGGTGTGCTCGGCGGCGCGGCCCTCGGTCGGGTTGACGACCGCGCCGGCGAACAGCGCGGCGCGGCGCCCGGCGAAGTCCATCTCCGCCGCCAGCTGCTCGAAGGCCGCGACATGCGCGTCATCGAGGTGGGTCTTCGACCAGTCGAACAGGATGCCGGTGGCGTTCTCCTCCTCGCCGAGGCCGAAGCGGGTGGAGAGCTTGTCGAGGCGTTCGGGATCGGCATCGAAGAGCTGCCTGAGGGTCGGCTTCTCCAGCCCCGCCAGCTTCGTCCAGACCGCTTCGCTCATGCCCTGCTTCTCCTCTAGCGCTTACGCCAGCGCCTTATGCGTTCCGCAACTGCGAAAACCAAGTCCGACGTGCGCATTCGTCGGCCGGCGGGGCGCCGCGGACGGGATCGCACTTGACGGATGCGAGCGGGCGTGGCCAAGGGTTTCCCCCATGAGCGACACCCAAAGCGCCACCAAGATCGACGCCGGCGACGCCGCCGCTTCCGCCGACCGGCCGTCTGCCCCGCCCAAAAAGGACGAGAACTTCTTTTCCTTCCTGTTCTGGCTGGTGCTGGGCGTGGTGGTGCTGCGCAGCTTCATCGTCTCACCCTTCAACATCCCCAGCGAATCCATGCTGCCGCGGCTGCTGACGGGCGACTATCTGTTCGCCACCAAGTGGTCCTACGGCTACTCGAAGTACTCGCTGCCCTTCAGCGTGCCGCTGATCCCGGGCCGCATCTTCGCCAGCCAGCCCGAGCGCGGCGACGTCGCCATCTTCAAGGCGCCCCCGGGTAACGACGTCGACTACATCAAGCGCGTCATCGGCCTTCCGGGCGACGAGATCCAGGTGAAGGCCGGGCAGCTCTTCATCAACGGCACCGCCGTCCCCAAGGTCAAGGTCGCGGACTTCGTCGTGCCGGTGAGCCCCAACACCGATTGCGAGCGGGCACAGTTCCAGGCGACGCTGGCGGACGGCTCGGAAGTCTGCCGCTACCCGCAGTTCCGCGAGACGCTGCCCAACGGTGTCAGCTACACCGTGCTGGACCTGGGCGACTCTGCCGGCGGCAATCCCTGGGGCATCGATGCGGACAACACCCAGGCCGTCATCGTGCCCGAAGGCCACCTGTTCCTGATGGGCGACAACCGCGACAACTCGATGGACAGCCGCTTCCCCGCAGCCGAGGGCGGCGGCATCGGCATGGTCCCGCAGGAGAACCTGGTCGGCAAGGCCGCGGTCATGATGTTCTCCACCGACGGCTCGTCCGAATGGATCAAGCCGTGGACCTGGTTCACCGCCGCGCGCTGGAGCCGGATCGGGAGCGTGATCTGAGTGCTGGACGGCGATACCCGCGACTTCCTGACCCGGCATGCCGGCTGCGCGCCCGAGGATGACGCGCTCTGGCTGGCGGCCCTCACGCACGGATCGACCGGCGAGAAGCGCAACTACGAAAGGCTGGAGTTCCTGGGCGACCGGGTGCTCGGCCTGTCGGTGGCCGAATGGCTTTTCCGCAACAGCGACGAGGCCGAAGGGCGCCTCTCCCAGCGCCTGAACGCGCTCGTCAGCCGCGCCACCTGCGCTGCCATCGCCCGCGACATCGGGCTGGGGCCGCACATGCGGCTCGGCAAGCAGGCGCGCGACGACGGTGGCGAGGATTCCGACAACATCCTGGGCGACGTGATGGAGGCGATGATCGGCGCCTGCTTCACCGAGCGCGGCTTTCCCGCCGCGCGCGACATGGTGCTGGGGCTCTGGGCCGACACGCTCCAGGGCAAGACCGGCAAGCGCAAGCACCCCAAGTCGGCGCTGCAGGAATGGGCCGCCGGCAACCGCCGCCGCATGCCCGAGTACAAGCTGGTCGAACGCTCCGGCCCCGACCACGCCTCGCGCTTCACCGTCGAGGTCTCCATCCACAACGTCGGTTCGGCGCAGGCCACCGCCAACTCGAAGCAGGACGCAGAGACCGCCGCCGCCGAGGAATTCATGAGGAAGTTCGGATGACCCAGCACTGCGGTCTCGTCGCCGTCATCGGCGCGCCCAACGCGGGCAAGTCCACGCTCGTCAACGCGCTGGTGGGGCAGAAGGTGGCGATCACCTCCGCCAAGGCGCAGACCACCCGCGCGCGCCTGCTCGGCATCGCGCTGGAGGGCGAGGCACAGATCATCCTCGCCGACACGCCCGGCATCTTCGCCCCGCGCCGCCGGCTGGACCGCGCGATGGTCGCCGCGGCCTGGGAAGGCGCGCAGGAGGCGGACGCGATCCTGCTGGTGGTGGACGCGGTCAAGCTGCGCCGGCACGAGCTGATGCCGCTGCTGGAGACCCTGCGCGACCGGCCCGAGCGCAAGGTGCTCGTGCTCAACAAGGTCGATGCCAGCGCCAAGGAAAGGCTGCTGGAGCTGGCGCAGGAGTTCACCGCCGAAGTTCCGTTCGACGAGGTGTTCTTCGTCTCGGCGCTGACCGGCGACGGCGTGCCGGAACTGAAGACCTGGCTCGCCGGGCTGATGCCCGAAGGCCCCTGGCACTACCCGGAGGACCAGGTGTCCGACGCCAGCGAGCGCCTGCTGGCCTGCGAGATCACGCGCGAGCAGCTCTATCGCCAGCTTCACGAGGAACTGCCCTACGACGCCGCGGTCCGCCCCGAGGCCTATACCCCGCGCAAGGACGGCTCGGTGGAGATCCGCCAGCAGATCGTCGTCGCCCGCGAGGGCCAGCGGGCGATCGTGCTCGGCAAGCGCGGCGCCAAGATCCGCGCCATCGGCGAGGCGGCGCGCAAGGAGCTGGCCGAAGTGCTCGGCCATCCGGTGCACCTCTTCCTCCATGTGAAGGTCGAGGAGAACTGGGCCGAGGCCAAGGACATCTACGAGGAAATCGGGCTCGACTGGGTGAAGTGATGAAGCGCGCGCTTCCTGTCCTCGGCGCCCTGGCGCTCTGCAGCGCTGCCCTGCCTGCCCTGGCGGCGGCGCGTCCTGCCCCATCCCCGGTACAAGTCCCGGCCCCGGCCCCATCCCCGGCCCCAGCTCCGGCGCAGCCGCAGGAGAGCCTGGTCGGCGCTCGCTACGTGGCGATCGGCTCGTCCTACGCCGCCGGGCCGCAGCTGCCGCCGGCCAAGCCGAGCTGGCCGGCCCGCTGCGGGCAAAGCCAGAACAACTACCCCACCCTGCTCGCCGACCGCTTCGGCCTGGTCCTGATCGACCGCAGCTGCTCGGGTGCGACGACCGACAACGTGCTCGGCCCCTGGGGCGACGTGCCGCCGCAGATCTCCAGCGTCACCGCCGAGACGCGCCTGGTGACGGTGACGATCGGCGGCAACGACCTGTCGTACATCGGCAACCTGTTCTCGGCGACCTGCCTCTCGGAATCGCGCATCATCGCCGCCACCGGCGCCAAGACCCGCGCCTGCGGTGCCGTGCGCGTGCCGACCGAAGCCGACTACCAGCGCGACGAGGCCCAGTTGACCGAGATCGCCCGCCGCCTGAAGGCGCAGGCCCCGCGCGCGCGCATCGTCTTCGTCCAGTATCCCACGCCGATCCCCGGCCCGGGGGCGCTCTGCGCGGTGACCCCGGTCAGCGAGAGCGATGCCGCGATCGTGCGCGAGATCGGCCGCCGCCTCGCGGAGATCACCGCCCGCGTGGCGCAGGCCAACGAACTGATCCTGGTCGACATGAAGCAGGTCTCCGCCACGCACACGCCATGCGATCCGGTGCCATGGATGATCGGCGCCCCCGAGGGCTACGACGGGCGCGAGGGACTGCAGTGGCACCTCAACAAGGCCGGGATGCAGGCCAGCTCCGATGGCATCGCCGCCGCCCTCGTCGCTGCGGGCGTCAAGCCGCTGAAGCCGGCGGCACCGCTCCCCGCGACCGCGGCCGGACCCGGTCTGGCCCCAGCGCCGGTCGCCGCGCCGGTCGCCGCGCCGGTCGCCGCGCCGGTCGCCGCGCCGGTCCTGCGCGCGCCGCCACCGAAGGCGAACTGACGGCGAAGGCGCGGAGCGTCAATCCCGCTCGCGACGGAGCAGTTCGCGCTTGATGGCATCGCCGTAGGCGTAGCCCCCGATGCTGCCGTCCGAACGGATGACCCGGTGGCAGGGGATCAGCACCGCCACCGCGTTGGCGCCGTTCGCCGAGCCCGCCGCACGGACTGCACCGGGCTTGCCGACGGCGGCGGCGATCTGGGCATAGGTGCGCGTCTCGCCCGCAGGGATCTGCTGCAGCTCGCGCCAGACGGCTTCCTGGAAGGCGGTCCCCTGCACGTCCAGCGGAATGGCCCGCGACTGGCCCGGAGCCTCGACGGCCCCGACCACGTCCGCCAGCAGCGCCGCGAACTCCTTCCCGCCTTCAACCAGGTCCGCGCGCGGGAAGCGCACCGCGAGGTGGTCGCGTCCCTCTGCGAACGACAGGCGGCATACGCCCTTGTCGGTGGCGGCCACCAGCATCGGCCCCAGGCTCGTGGGCACGACAGCCCAGCGAATGGTGACGCCGCGCCCGCCGTCGCGCCATGCGGAAGGAGTCATGCCCATGCGTCCCCGGCTCGCTTCGTAGAATCGGGAGGCCGCACCGAAGCCTGCCTCGTAGATGGCTCCTGTCACGCTCGCCCCCTCACTCAGCGCGGTGCCGGCCCGCTCGATCCGGCGGAGGCGGCCATAGGCGGCGGGAGACAGTCCGACCGCGCGCGTGAAGACGCGCTGGAAATGAGCGGGGCTGTAGCCGACGTGCTCGGCCAGCTCGGCCAGCGACGGTGCCGATTCCGTCGTTTCCAGCATGGCGAGCGCCTGCGCCACGGCGCCTTCGTCCCGAGACACCTCGCCCGGCCGGCAGCGCAAGCAGGGGCGCAGCCCCAGGGCCTGCGCCGCCCCGGAATCCGCGAAGAAGCGGACATTCTCCCGTCGGGGATGCCGCGCCGAGCAGGACGGGCGACAGTAGATCCCGGTCGACAACACGCCGGTGACGAAACGCCCGTCGAACCGGCGGTCGCGCGCGAGCACGGCCTGCCACGCCTGTTCTTCGTCGATCTGGCAGTCCGCCGCAGTCACCGGTCGTCTCCATGGCGCTCGATCCGCGCCGCGAAGCAGCCATAGGCGGCATTGTGCGCGTGGATGCAAGCGATCGTGGGATCGGCGAAGAGCTCTGCGATCGCCTCCTCCACCCCGCCGAGCGGTGCGCCTGCCTCGCCCTGGGCAGCCAGCCTCGCGCGGCGCAGCATGCCCGGCGCATCGAAACCCCGCAGCGACAGCGTCCGGCCGGCGAAGACGGGCGGCAGCCGATCGACGTAGGCCTGCGCCTGCGCGGCCCGCTCGCGAACATATATCGCATAGGCGCTACGGTACGGGCCGGAGACGTCGTGGCTCGTGAAGTTGAGCAGGATCAGCGCTTCGCCGCGTGCCGCGTCCTCCAGGCTGACGCGGCATGGGAAGCCCCGATCGGCGTCTGCAATCACGCGCCGGGCGCCCATCTCTTCGAGTTCTTCGGCGCTCCTGCCGAAATACGGGGCGAAGCCGGCGCGCGGTAAACCGAGGATGCGATAGGCCATGGAAATCTCCGTCACCAATAGAGGCCCTTCATTGCACGGCCTGCCGGGGGAACGCGTCCCGCCCCTTGCTTTTAAATTCCAGACCTAGTCATTGTCCCCAGGAGCCAAGGGGCACCTTGCATCGTGACAGTATCGTCGCTATGCGCGCCCCGTCTGCGGGCCGGGGGAGCACGCTGTCGCGTTGTGCCCCAAGTGCCTCAGCCCACCCGATGTAAGGATAGGACAGGCGTGGAGAATTCCGGAGGCATCAAGGCCAGCTTGCAGGGGCGCTACGCTTCGGCGCTCTTTGATCTTGCAAGCGAAAACGGGACCGTTTCTGCGGTCGAGACCGATCTCGACAACATCGGCCAGGCCATCCGCGAGAGCGATGAGTTCGCCGCCCTGATTCGCAACCCCCAGGTCAGCCGCGAAGCTTCGGCCAAGGCGATGGATGCGGTCTGCGGCGTGCTCGGCGTCTCGCAGCTGACGAAGAATTTCCTGGGCGTGCTGGCGGCCAATCGCCGCCTCGCCGCCCTGCCCGAGGTCGTCCGCGCCTTCGCCGCGATCGCCGCCGCCCAGCGCGGCGAGGCGACTGCCGAAGTCGCTTCCGCCCACGCGCTGACCGACGAGCAGGTCGAGCAGCTGCGCCAGAAGCTGGAAGCGCGCGAAGGTCGCAAGGTCAAGATCAAGACCAGCGTCGATCCCGAACTCCTCGGCGGCCTCGTCGTCACCATCGGGTCCAAGCGCATCGACAGCTCGATCCGCACCCGTCTCAATTCGCTCGCCCAGGCCATGAAGGGCTAAGAAAGGCAGAACAATGGATATCCGCGCAGCAGAAATCTCGAAGGTCATCAAGGACCAGATCGCCAGCTTCGGCACCGAAGCGCAGGTTTCCGAGGTCGGCTCGGTTCTGTCGGTGGGTGACGGCATCGCCCGCATCCACGGCCTCGACAACGTCCAGGCGGGCGAGATGGTCGAGTTCGCCAACGGCGTGCAGGGCATGGCGCTCAACCTCGAAGCCGACAACGTCGGCGTCGTGATCTTCGGCTCGGACGCCGAAATCAAGGAAGGTGACGACGTCAAGCGCACCGGCACCATCGTCGACGTCCCGACCGGCAAGGGCCTGCTCGGCCGCGTGGTCGACGCGCTGGGCAACCCGATCGACGGCAAGGGCCCGATCATGTACGCCGAGCGCCGCCGCGTGGAAGCCAAGGCCCCCGGCATCATCCCGCGCAAGTCGGTGCACGAGCCCGTGCAGACCGGCCTCAAGGCGATCGACGCCCTCGTCCCGGTGGGCCGCGGCCAGCGCGAGCTGATCATCGGCGACCGTCAGACCGGCAAGACCGCCGTCGCCATCGACACCTTCATCAACCAGAAGGAAGCGAACGCGGGCGACGACGAGAGCAAGAAGCTCTACTGCATCTACGTCGCCGTCGGCCAGAAGCGCTCGACCGTCGCGCAGATCGTCCGCCAGCTCGAAGAGAACGGCGCGATGGAGTACTCCATCGTTATCGCCGCGACCGCTTCGGAGCCGGCGCCGCTGCAGTACCTCGCGCCCTACACCGGCGCCGCGATGGGTGAATTCTTCCGCGACAACGGCATGCACGCCGTGATCGTGTACGACGACCTCTCCAAGCAGGCCGTCGCCTACCGCCAGATGTCGCTGCTGCTGCGCCGCCCGCCGGGCCGCGAAGCCTACCCCGGCGACGTGTTCTACCTCCACAGCCGCCTGCTCGAGCGCGCCGCGAAGATGAACGACGAGAACGGCGCCGGCTCGCTGACCGCGCTGCCCGTCATCGAAACCCAGGCAGGCGACGTCTCGGCGTACATTCCGACCAACGTGATCTCGATCACCGACGGCCAGATCTTCCTCGAGACCGGCCTGTTCTACCAGGGCATCCGTCCGGCCATCAACGTCGGCCTCTCGGTGTCGCGCGTGGGCGGTTCGGCCCAGACCAAGGCGATGAAGAAGGTTGCCGGCTCGATCAAGCTGGAGCTGGCGCAGTACCGCGAGATGGCGGCCTTCGCGCAGTTCGGCTCGGACCTCGACGCCTCGACCCAGAAGCTGCTCAACCGCGGCGCGCGCCTGACCGAGCTGCTCAAGCAGAAGCAGTTCTCGCCGCTGTCGTTCGAGGAGCAGACCGTGTCGATCTTCGCCGGCACCAACGGCTACCTCGACGCCCTGCCGGTCTCGAAGGTCACCGAGTACGAGGCCGAGATGCTCAGCTACATGCACTCCGAGCACCAGGACGTGCTGGACCTGATCCGCTCGACCAAGGACTTCGGCGACGAGGCCAAGAGCAAGACCAAGGCCGCGCTCGACGCCTTCGCCAAGCAGTTCGCTTAAATATGATCACTGACCCGGTCGGCCCCTAGGGCCGCCGGGGCAGTCAATGGGGAACAACGAGTGGCTTCGCTCAAGGAACTCAAGGGCCGCATCAACTCGGTCAAGTCGACCCAGAAGATCACCAAGGCCAAGCAGATGGTCGCCGCGGCCAAGCTGCGCAAGGCGCAGGCCGCCGCCGAGGCCGCGCGGCCCTATGCCGCGCGCATGGCCGAAGTGATGGGCTCGCTAGCCTCGAAGATCACGGTCTCCGAGAACAGCCCCAAGCTGCTCGCCGGCACCGGCAGCGACAAGGTGCATCTCCTCGTCGTCGCCAACTCGGACAAGGGCCTGGCAGGCGCGTTCAACTCGAACATCGTCAAGGCCGCGCGCCTGAAGGCGCAGGAGCTGGAAGCGCAGGGCAAGACCGTCCTGTTCTACCTGGTGGGCCGCAAGGGCCGCGCGGTGATCCGCCGCGAGTACCCGAACCAGATCGCGCACATGTTCGACACCACCGACGTGCGCGACCCGGGCTTCAACGAGGCCGAGCGCATCGCCGACGAGCTCGTCGCCCTGTACGAGGCCGGCAAGTTCGACGTGGCGCACCTGTTCTACTCGAAGTTCCGCTCGGCGCTGCTGCAGGAACCGACCAGCCAGCAGATCATCCCGGTGCCCGCTCCCAAGGCGGCCGCGACCACCGCCGACGCCGTCACCGAGTACGAGCCGGATGAGGAGGAGATCCTGGCCGCGCTGCTGCCGCGCTACCTGAAGACCCAGCTCTTCGGCGCGCTGCTGGAGAACGCCGCTTCCGAGCAAGGCGCCTCGATGACCGCGATGGACAATGCCACGCGCAACGCCGGTGACCTGATCAACAAGCTGACCATCCAGTACAATCGCAGCCGCCAGGCCGCGATCACCACCGAACTCGTCGAAATCATCGCGGGCGCGGAAGCGCTCTAAGACCTGCAGGCAAGGAAACCATAATGGCCACCGCACCCGTGCTCAACCTCACCACAACCGGCAAGATCAGCCAGGTCATCGGCGCCGTCGTCGACGTGACCTTCGAAGGCGAGCTGCCGCCGATCCTCGCGGCGCTGGAGACCGACAACAACGGCCAGAAGCTGGTCCTCGAAGTCGCCCAGCACCTCGGCGAAAACACCGTGCGCACCATCGCCATGGACGGCACCGACGGCCTGACCCGGGGCCAGGCCGTGACCAACACCGGCAAGCAGATCTCGGTGCCGGTGGGCCCCAAGACGCTCGGCCGCATCATGAACGTCGTCGGCGATCCCATCGACGAAATGGGCCCGATCGGCTCGGAGCAGTTCGCCCCGATCCACGCCAAGGCTCCCGAGTTCATCGACCAGTCGACCGAAGCGGCGATCCTGGTCACCGGCATCAAGGTCATCGACCTCCTTGCGCCGTACGCCAAGGGCGGCAAGATCGGCCTGTTCGGCGGCGCTGGCGTCGGCAAGACCGTGCTCATCCAGGAGCTCATCAACAACATCGCCAAGGGCCACGGCGGCGTCTCCGTCTTCGCGGGCGTCGGCGAGCGCACCCGCGAGGGTAACGACCTCTACCACGAGTTCCTCGACGCCGGCGTCATCGCAAAGGACGCCGAGGGCAACGCCACGTCGGACGGGTCGAAGGTCGCCCTCGTGTTCGGCCAGATGAACGAGCCCCCGGGCGCCCGCGCCCGCGTCGCGCTCTCGGGCCTCACCATGGCCGAGTACTTCCGCGACCAGGAAGGCCAGGACGTGCTCTTCTTCGTCGACAACATCTTCCGCTTCACCCAGGCGGGCGCAGAGGTTTCGGCCCTCCTTGGCCGTATCCCTTCGGCGGTGGGCTACCAGCCGACGCTGTCGACCGACATGGGCGCGCTGCAGGAGCGCATCACCTCGACCACCAAGGGTTCGATCACCTCGGTCCAGGCGATCTACGTTCCCGCGGACGACCTTACCGACCCGGCGCCGGCCACCTCGTTCGCCCACCTCGACGCAACGACCACGCTGAACCGCGCCATCTCGGAGCTGGGCATCTACCCGGCGGTCGACCCGCTCGACTCGACCTCGCGCGTCCTTGAGCCGCGCATCGTGGGCGCCGAACACTACGAGACCGCCCGCCGCGTCCAGGAGACCCTGCAGAAGTACAAGTCGCTGCAGGACATCATCGCCATCCTGGGCATGGACGAGCTCTCGGAAGAGGACAAGATCACGGTCGCCCGCGCCCGCAAGATCCAGCGCTTCCTCTCGCAGCCGTTCCACGTCGCCGAAGTCTTCACCGGCATCCCGGGCAAGTTCGTGCAGATCGAGGACACCGTGAAGTCGTTCAAGGCCGTCGTCGACGGTGAGTACGATCACCTTCCGGAAGCAGCCTTCTACATGGTCGGCGGCATCGACGAGGCGGTCGAGAAGGCCAAGAAGCTGGCGGCCGAGGCCTGAGATGGCGCTGCACTTCGAACTCGTCACGCCTGCGAAGCTGGTCCGGTCCGAGGACGTCCACATGGTGGTCGTCCCGGGCACGGAGGGTGAGTTCGGCGTGCTGGCGGGCCACGCGCCCTTCATGTCGACGATCGCCGACGGTGCGCTGAAGGTCTACAAGACCGAGAACGGCGCACCGGAAGAGATCCGCATCACCGGCGGCTTTGCCGAAGTGGGCGATGCCGGCCTCACCGTGCTCGCCGAGCACGTCGAAGGCTGACCTTCCGCCACAAGGAAACGACAAGGGCGTCGCCGGGTCCTCCGGCGGCGCCCTTGTCGTATCGGCGCGGCGGATAGCTGCGCTCTGCACTGGCCGGTAGCGGTGTCATCCCAACGCTATGACGCTCCGGCGCAAGGCTTACGACGCGGGAGGCCTCTCGAAATGCAAGATCGCCCCCCAGCCGTCCACAGCGCTGACGTCGACCGCCCCGACGTCGACCGCGCTGCCATCGCCGCACCACGTGCTGCGGGCGAACGCTCGCGCCCGTGGTTCCAGTTCGCCTGCCTGCTCGGTTTCGCCGCACTGATACGCTGTCCCGCGTTCGGTGAATGGAACTACGCCATCGACGACCAGTATTTCGCGTTGGTGGGCAAGCGACTGCTGGCGGGAGACCGGCTCTACGTCGACATCTGGGATCGCAAGACCCCGCTGCTCTATCTCGTCTACGCGGCGGCGGCGACGCTCGGCAACCAGACGCTCGCCTACCAGGCGTTCGCCACCGTCTGCGCAGCGCTGGGCGGATACGCGACCGCGCGCCTGGCGCGCCTTTTCGCGCCGCCCGGAGCGGCACTCATGGCCGGGCTCGCCTACGTCACGCTCCTGAGCCGGTTCGGGGGCGACAATGGCGAGGCGGCGGTGTTCTACAACCCCCTGATGGCCGCCGGTGCCCTGGCGGTCGTCACCTCGCTCGAGCGCCTGCGCCAAGGCTTCGTCCCGTGGCGCGTGACCGGCGGCATGCTGGCGGCGGGCACGGCTGTCGCGTTCAAGCAGTCCGCCGCGTTCGAGGCCTGCTTCCTCGGGGCTGCCAGTGCATGGATGGTGCTGGCCAGCCGGAGGCCCGACGGGCAGACCTTGGCCCGGGTCGCGGGGCTTGCCCTGGCCGGTGCGACGCCGCTCCTCGCCATCGCGGCCTGGTACTGGCGCAGCGGGCACTTCGCCGAGCTGCGGCAGGCTGTGGTCGAGTCCAACCTCCTGCGCATCTATCCGCCGCCTGGTGAGCGTTTGAGGCGCATCGCCGCCTTGGTGGGGATGATCGGACTTCCCCTGGTGCTCGCGATGCTGGGCCGGCGACGAGGGGCGACCGATGCAAGGCCATGGGCCTTCGTCGCGCTCTGGGGCGGCGTGGCGCTGGCCGCGGTGCTGGCCTATCCCAACCTCTATCTCCATTACGCGCTTCCGCTCGCCTGCCCGCTGGCCGCGCTGTGCGCGCCGTTCTTCGCGCGGCCCGACATCGGCAGGCTGGGCTTCGCCGCGATGCTGGCGGTCAACCTGTGGCTATGCGACACCTTGGCGCTTGCGGACCGGCTGAAGGCCCGGCCCGCGGCCGAGGCGCTGGTCTCCTATGTGGCGCAGGAAACCCCGAGCCGGAAGCTCCTCGTCTTCGGCATGCCGAGCTACCTCTATGCGCTGCTCGATGCCAAGCCGCCGTCCGTGCTGGCCTTCCCGCCGCATCTCTTCGACGGCGCAGAGGCCGGCGCCACCGGGCACGACGAGGTGAAGGCGATGCAGCGCATCCTGGCGAGCCGCCCGTCCACCGTCGTGCTCCAGCAGCCGTTGCCGGCCGCTCCGGTCAACCTCGCGACCGTGAGGCAGCTGCACCGCTACGTGCGCTCATGCCGGCGGGCCCGGACGATGCAGGTCTACGACCATGACGGAGCCGTTGCCCTGCGCATCTACAGTCGCTGCGGCTGAGGCGCCTCGCTGCGGTGCCGCAGCAGGATCCACGGCACGTGCGCCGAATCGAAGCGCACGCGCAGCGACCTCTGGAAGTAGGGTGGCATGTGGTCACCGACGATGAGGATGTCGGTGTCGGGGAAGTCGGACCGCATGATCTCGGCCGTGAGCGCGTCCGCCACCTGCTTGTGCAGCTCGTACCCGCGGCAGAGCATCGGGAAGCCTTCGGCGAAAGCCCGAGTACCGATGCGGCAGTCCTGCGTGTGCAGCTCGGCATTGCGGGGTATCGGAAGATGGGCGTTGACCGTCAGCCAGTACACGAACTGCGGGCGTCCGCGCCGCTCGCGCAGCAGGTCGCCGATGATGCGGGGCACGTCGCGATCACAGGCGCCGGCGAAGATCCCCGGGCACGGCCTGGCCCCCCGGTCCGTCAGATCGTCCCGGAAGAGCCGACGCGCGAAGCCGATCTCGGGATACCACTGCCGGCGGCTGAAGATCTCACCTTCGAAGCTGTGAATGGCGAGCGTATCGTATCCCGCGGCGCGATAGTGCTCGGGCAGGCACGGCGCAGCGCGCGAGGGCAGCTGTGGGTAGTTGCCCCAGAAGCCGCAGAGTTCGCGCATTTCGCCGGTGGTCGTCGACCCGAAATAGGGCGTGCTGCCTTGCGTCACTTCGTAGCGAGCGGACCATGCCTGCTTGTCCCAGATGCGGTCGAACAGGGCGCGGTCTTCGGGGGCGGTGGGCAGACCCATCGATTCGACCATCACGACGAGCACGTTACGCCCGCGCTCGATCTCGGGCGCAAGGCGGGTCTGGCGCACGGCCGAAGTGAACGGCGCATCGGCCGGCGCGGCCATCTTGTAGGTTCCCCGCGTTCCGCCGGTGGCAACGGTGTCGAGGTTGATCGCGAGGGCGAGGCCGGTCACCGCCATGAGCACCTGGCGCCAGCCGCGGGGCCGGTCCACCCGCGATCCGTAGCGGACGCTGACCGCCATCGCTACCGCCACCACCAGCCCGGCGACGACATATTCGGGTGACTGCAGAGGGCTCAGTTCCAGCACGTACTGCAAGGACGAGAACGCCCTCTCGACGTCGATGTTGAAGGCGCAGGACACGTAGAACAGGGTGCTGAGCAGGAACACCGCGACCAGCCCGAACGCGCGGACAAGCGGTTGCCCGGAAAGGGAAATCAGCAGGGCCAAAGCCCCGCAGATGACCATCGACCAGGCCATGTCGGGCCCACCGAGGGGGAGCAGGAGGAATGCGCCGATGTTGGGCATGACGATCCACCACAGGACCCAGCGCAGCGGAAATTGGCTGAAAAGCTCGAAGCGGAACATCGGCGACCCCCGTTCGCGTACGGGCCTCCGATCGGGCCGCGCGGACCCTGAGCCGCCTACGTAGGCCCGCGTTAACACCGCGCTAAGGCGGGGTTAGCGTGCTAGGATCGCGAGCGGGCCGCGCCGTGATCCGCCGCCGGGGGCGAGCTCAAGCGTATCACCTCGGCCGCAAACTCGGCCGCAAATTGGGGCCATGCGCCCCCGGAACGGAGGATAGCGGGGGTCGTTCAGGTGGGATACGGACACCGCGGCTAAGCTCGCATGCGCAAAGGAGAGATCCCATGTCGTTCAAGCCCCTCGCCCTCCCCGCCCTGCTCGTCGTCTCCCTGTCCGCATGCCAGGCGCAGACGCCGCCCCCGGAGCCCTCGCCGGGCGCCGCGACGATGGAGCCCAACTGCGGCGCGGACCAGCTCGGCAGCTACGTGGGGCGCCAGGCCAGTGATGAGGTGCTCGCGGCGATCACGGCGGCGCGCAGCGGGCACGCGGTCCGGATCATCAGGCCGGGCACCGTGGTGACGCAGGATTACCGCCCAGACCGGCTCAACGTGACCGTCGACGAAAGCGGCACCATCACGGCGCTGCGCTGCAGCTAGAGCCTTGTCGCGATGACCGGGACCATGCGAGGTCGACAGCCCCGCACCGCGGATCCGATGCCTTGGCCTCGCGAACTCTAGCGCATCAGCCTGAAGCAGGCGCGCAGCTCGTCGACGAAGATCCGCGGCTGCTCCCAGGCGGCGAAGTGGCCGCCGCGGGGGCAGTCGTTCCAATAGACGATGTTGCGCAGGATCTTCTCCGCCCAGGGCCGCGGGGCCTTGGTGATCTCGCGCGGGAAGGTGGAGACACCCGCAGGCAGCGTGACCGGGCCCGCGGTGCCGATCGCGCCGAAGCTCTCCCAGTAGAGGCGCGCTGCCGATGCGCCGTTAGCCGGCAGCCAGTAGAGCATGATGTTGTCGAGGATCGCATCGCGCGAGAGCGCGTCCAGCGGAGAGCCCGCGTTGTCCGTCCAGCTCCCCATCTTCTCGTAGATCCAGGCCGCCAGCGCCACCGGGCTGTCGACCAGCGCGTAGCCGATCGTCTGCGGACGGGTCGACTGGATCTTGGCATAGCCCGAGTCCCAGGCCTGATAGCGCTGCCCGGCCTCGCGCGCCGCTCGTACTGCGGGATCGGCGCTCGCCTTGTCCTCCGCGCTGGGGCGGGCGAGCGGCATGTTGGTGTGGATGCCGGCGAGCCCGGCCGGCGCCCGACCCGCCATCGTGGTCGTGATGATCCCGCCCCAGTCGCCCCCTTGCGCGAACCAGCGTTCGTACCCCAGCCTGCGCATCAATGCGGCCCAGGCCTGGCCGATCCGCTCCACGCCCCAGCCCGTGGCTTGCGGCTTGCCGGAAAAGCCGTAGCCCGGCAGCGAGGGCACGACGAGGTGGAAGGCATCGCGGGCGAGCCCGCCGTGCGCCACCGGGTCCGCCAGCGGCCCGATCACCTCCAGGAACTCGATCACCGAGCCCGGCCAGCCATGCGTCAGGATCAGCGGGACGGCTTCGGCGTGGGGAGAGCGCACATGCAGGAAGTGGATGTCGAGCCCGTCGATCTCGGTCAAGAACTGGCCCAGTGCGTTGAGCCGCGCCTCGCAGGCGCGCCAGTCGTACCCCTCCGCCCAGTAGGAGACGAGATCCTGGATCGCCGAGAGCGGCGTGCCCTGCGACCAGTCCGCCACCGTCTCGCGCTCGGGCCAGCGGGTGCCGGCGAGGCGGCGGCGCAGATCTTCGAGCGCAGTCTCGGGCACGGCGAGATGGAACGGGCGGATGGCGGACATGGCGTGCGACTATGCCGCAGGAATCGGAAAGGCCAAGGCCCGGTGCCAGCCCTTGGCGGCAATCCCGGGCGCTCCTGACCGATGCGCGACGGCGCCGGATCGCGCCGATTGCCCCTTTACATCGCCGGCCGCGATGCCCATAGGCACGGCCATGACTCTTCGTCTCGGCCTTACCCTGCGACTTACCCGCCCTTGGGCGTGAGGTGACGCGTCGGCCTGCGGCGCGCTCGGCGCCCAAGGGACCCTGAAGACAGCGCCTGCAGACACACCATCCGAGCGAGAATACCCATGACCATGCTGAAAGACCCTTCGGTCAAGTATCGCCCCTTTCCCCAGATCGCGCTGGCGGATCGCCAGTGGCCTTCGCGCGTCATCACCAAGGCGCCGCGCTGGCTCTCCACCGACTTGCGCGACGGCAACCAGGCGCTGATCGACCCGATGGGCGCGGAGAAGAAGACGCGCTTCTTCGACCTGCTGGTCAAGGTCGGCCTCAAGGAGATCGAGGTCGGCTTTCCCAGCGCCGGCGCCACCGAGTTCGACTTCATCCGCGGCCTGGTGGACGACGAGCGCATCCCGCAGGACGTGCTGGTCCAGGTGCTGACGCAGTCACGCCAGGACCTGATCGAGCGCTCGTTCGAGAGCCTCGCCGGCGTCCACGCCGCCATCGTCCATCTCTACAACGCCGTTTCGCCGCTGTGGCGCAGCGTGGTGTTCGGCATGGAGCGCCCCGAGATCCGGGCCATCGCCGAAAACGGCGCCAAGGTCCTGCGCGATCAGGCGGCGAAGTACCCGCAGACCCGGTGGCACTTCGAATACAGCCCGGAGACCTTCTCCACCGCCGAGCTCGATTTCTCGATCGAGTGCTGCGAGGCGGTGATGGAGATCCTGCAGCCCACGCCCGAGAACCCGATCATCCTCAACCTGCCGGCGACGGTCGAGGCGGCGACGCCCAACATCTACGCCGACCAGATCGAGTATTTCTGCCGCAACCTGCCGAACCGCGATGCCGCGGTGATCTCGCTCCACACGCACAACGACCGGGGCACCGGGGTGGCGGCGGCGGAACTGGGCCTGATGGCGGGCGCCGACCGCGTGGAGGGCTGCCTGTTCGGCAACGGCGAGCGCACCGGCAACTGCTGCCTGGTGACAGTCGCGCTCAACATGTACACGCAAGGCGTTGATCCGGAGCTGGATTTCTCCGACATCGACGAGGTGATCCAGACCGTCGAGTACTGCAACCAGCTGAAGGTGGCGGAGCGCCACCCCTATGGTGGCGAACTGGTCTTCACCGCCTTCTCCGGCTCGCACCAGGACGCCATCAAGAAGGGGTTTGCGGCGCAGGAGAAGCGCAATGACGAGCTCTGGGCGGTGCCCTACCTGCCCATCGATCCGGCGGATCTCGGCCGTGACTACGAGGCGGTGATCCGCGTCAACTCGCAGTCGGGCAAGGGCGGCTTCGCCTGGGTGATCGAGCAGGACCAGGGCCTGAAGCTGCCCAAGCGGATGCAGGCGCACTTCTCCAAGCACGTGCAGGAGCTGGCCGACGCGCTGGGCCGCGAACTGCAGGCGTCCGACATCTGGGATGTGTTCCGCAAGACCTACCGCCTGGAGGACGGCCAGCGCTTCCAGCTGATCGACTGGGACGAGGCCAAGGGCCCCGACAACACCCGCGTGTTCGCCGGCAAGATCGGCGTGGACGGCAAGGAGCAGTCGGTCTCCGGCCGCGGCAACGGCCTGATCTCGTCCGTCACCGCGACGCTGGCCGAGAGCTTCGGCGTGGCGCTCGAGGTCAAGGACTACGCCGAGCACTCGATGGGCCAGAGCAGCGACGCGCGCGCGGCCGCCTACGTCGAATGCGCCCTGCCCGACGGCCGCACGGTCTGGGGCGTGGGCATCGACGAGGACGTGGCCACCGCCAGCGTCCGCGCCGTGTTGAGCGCCGCCAACGCGGCCTGACGCTTCGCGCGACCACGCATGACAAAGGGCCCCGGCCGGGATCGGCCGGGGCCCTTTTTGACGCTTGGAGCGGCGCCGCTCGTCGATGACAGGCCTGCGGCGCATTCGTCGCTTGCCCCTGCTCCCCGTCACCCCGGCCAGCGCCGGGATGACGCAAGGGGATCGCCCGGGTTCCGCCTCAGCCTTTCTTGGGCAGTTCGATCTCGGCCACGCCCAGGCACATCTTCACGCCCTTCTGGTTCTGCATGAGGTGCTTGACCTGGACGAGGTGGCGGCCCTCCTCGTCCACCATCTTGTCGACCACCTCGGCGGTCTGGATGGTGATGTCGCCCGAGAGCGCGGGACCGCGGTAGTTCGCCGTCGAGTGGACCACCATGCCCCACTCCCCTGCCCAGCCGGCGAGGTAGTCGGTCACCCACGCCCCCATCGAGGCGCCGTAGCCATAGGCACGGGGCATGCCGATCTTGCGCGCGTACTTGGGGAACAGGTGCCCGCGCGAGGGGCCGAAGTAGGCGCCGTCGGTGAGTTCCGGGTTGATCCGCTCCATGTGCGGATCGTTCTCGTGCCCGGCCATCTCCTTGGTGAAGCCGAGCGCCTCGAGGTTCAGTTCGCGGCGGTCGAGCGTGCCCCAGGTGGTGAACAGGAACGAGCGCCACTCGGTGGTGAAGCTGGCGACGGTATGCGGACCGAAGACGCGCTCGGGCAGCTGGTCGCCCACGTTCACGTCGTCCCACCAGCGCTCGCCGTGGCCGAGGTCATGGAGCATCTGCACCCAGGCGAACTTGCGCTCCTCCAGCTTGTCGAGTTCCGCGTCGGTCCACTCCGGCTCCTCGAACTCGGCGGTGTTGACGGTGTCGCCGCCCGCAGCCGCGCGGTAGCGGATGGCGGTGGAGCGCTGCTTGGCGATCAGCTCGCCGTTCTGGTTGCGGTAGAAGTTGTCCCCCCGCTGGAAGCAGGTCGGCCCGAAGCCCGTGTTCTTGACCACGTAGTCGAACGGGATGCGCTCGTTGCTGACGACGTCGCCGCCAAACACGCGCGGGCCGTAGTGCCAGAACTCGTCGCCACCAAAGAGCAGGTGCGAGTTCTCGATCTTGCCGACGCAGGACGGCGCCGTGCCGTGGCCGTCATCCATGACGATCGGGAAACTCTGCGGCGCCACCAGCTTGCCCCAGCGGCTGGCCGCGGCATAGGCCGGGTCGAAGTGGACGAGGTTGGGATAGTGCATCGCTTGGACCCAGCGGCGGATGTCGTTGTTGCCCAGCGGCTCGCGGATGGGCGAGGAATCGATGACCTTGCCCAGGTACTGGTCGATGTCCGAGCAATCGAGCGTGTCTTCTGCAACGTCCGGCATGGCGGGTCCTCTCTGGAAAATGCTTGTTGATCGACAGTGGTGTCTATTTCAGCGGGGGCAGGAGGTCACGCCCCCGCGCGCCGGGCCCGCGCGGAAACGCACCGGCGGTATGGCGGGGCTCTCGACAGCACGGCGGCGGCGCACTATGCGACAGTTTAATCGATCGGTTAAACGGAGACGAGATGCCCCTCCCCGCGCTGTTCCAGTCGCTGCGCCTGCCCGTGATCGCGGCGCCGATGTTCATCGTCTCCAATCCCGAGCTGGTGATCGCGCAAGTGCGCGCCGGCATCGTCGGCAGCTTTCCCGCGCTCAACGCGCGGCCCGCCAGCCAGCTCGACGAATGGCTGCATCGCATCACCCAGGAGACGCAGGATTGCGCCGCTCCCTTCGCGGTGAACCTCATCGTCCACCGCACCAACACGCGGCTCGCCGAGGACCTGGCCATCCTGGAAAAGTGGAAGGTCCCGCTCGTCATCACGTCGCTCGGGGCGAACCCGGAGGTAAACGCGGCGGTCCACGGCTGGGGCGGCATGGTGCTGCACGACGTCATTGACGACACTTTCGCCCGCAAGGCGGTGGAGAAAGGCGCCGATGGCCTGATCGCCGTCGCCGCCGGTGCGGGCGGGCATGCCGGCCCGCAGTCGCCCTTCGCGCTGATGCAGGAGATCCGCGCCTGGTTCGACGGACCGGTGGCGCTGTCGGGCGCGATCGCCTCGGGCCGCTCGATCCTGGCGGCGCAGGCGATGGGCGCCGACTTCGCCTATATCGGCACGCCGTGGATCGCGACGCCCGAGGCCAACGCCGCAGACGGCTACAAGCAGGCGGTGGTCGACGGGCATGCCGCGGACATCGTCAACTCGAACCTGTTCACCGGCGTGCACGGCAATTACCTGCGCCCCTCGATCGTGGCGGCCGGCATGGACCCGGACAAACTCCCCCAGGGGGACAAGAGCCAGATGGACTTCGGCTCGGGCGGCAACACCGCGGCCAAGGCCTGGAAGGACATCTGGGGCGCCGGCCAGGGGATCGGCGCGGTCCATGCGGTGGAGCCGGTCGCCCGCCGGGTGGAGGCGCTGGCGGCGCAGTATCAGTCCGCGCGCGCGGACCTGGCGGCACGCGTCGGCATTGCCTGAATCGGCGGCGGATCGGTGCCGGGCGAGACCGACCATCCCGCCGCCGCGGTCGAGCCCCAGAGCGCTTCGGCCATGTGGTCGAGGTCGGTGAAGTCGATTCCCGCCCCCAGCGGGTCCAGCCGGTTCAGCCTGATCTTCCCCGCGCGGCCGCTGAGGAGATAGCGGCGCAAGGCGCGCTGCAGCAGGTCCATCCGCATCCGCGCCTGCACGGCGGCGCCCTGCGGGTCGCGCGCGTGCGCGAGCGACCAGGCGCTCTCGATCTGTCCCATCCGCTCGGCCACCAGCTGGGAGTAGAGCCGGTGCGGGCCGCGGTGCAGCGGCAGGCCCATGCGCAGCGCCGCCGCTTCGCGGCAGGGCAGCAGCAGCCCGTTCTCGCGGAAGTCCTCGAAGCGGATGCCGGGGTCGCCGATGGTCGCGAACATGCGCGCGAACGCCGCGCGGCGCAGCAGCTGGCGCGGCAGCAGGTGGTGGCGCTGCAGGCCCGGGTCGTAGCCCGGCGCGCCGTTGCGGTTGACGGCGCGGAACGGAAGGCTTCGGCGCAGGACCGTGATCTATCCGGTCGCGGGCGCCGCGCTCAACCCCCGCGCCAGACGAGCACCAGCTGGCCCACCTGCGAGGGTTCGGCCACCAGCGTGTCGGCGCCGGTGCCGATCGTCAGCGGCGCGGTGACCCGCCCTTCGCGCACGAGGCGGTCGATCACCCGGACGGCGAGCTTGGCGGTTTCCGCCGGCGGTTCGTCCGCCCTGCCCTCCAGCTGCATCTCCTGCCCGGTGAAGAATGCCAGGCCGCGGCTGGCCATACTGCCGTCCTGGCCGCGCAGCAGCGCCGTCAGCCCCAGCGCGGGGAAGGCGCCCCCGGCCAGCCAGTTGAGCACCAGGCTGGCGAAGTGGCGCGTCTCCATGACCGTGCGCGCCGGCTTCCACGCCACCGCCGCGACCGGCAGGTTCAGCGCCAGGTTGGCCGCGAGCGCCATCATCGTGCGCAGGATCGGCTGCAGCCCCGCGCCTGCGACGATGTGGCCGGAGGGGACCAGCTCGATCGCCTCACGCCCGGCAAGCGCGGTGGCGGCGTCCAGCCCGAAGGCGAAGTCCGCCGGCGGCAGCTCCGCCGCGGGTGCCGGCGCCAGCCCGCGCACGTCGAAGGTGAGGCCGCTGCTCAGCAGTTCGAGCCACCCCGCCTCCGGCTCCGCCCGGTGGCTCACGCGCGCCAGCAGGCCGGTGGCGCGCGCGGCTTCGATCAGGTCGGCGACCGCGTCCCCGGTGGGCCGCTGCCCGGCGGGGAAGAGGAGCGACAGCCCGGGGGCGGAGGGGCCGCCTTGCGTCATCGATTCGGGCAGGACGGGCACTCCCCTGTGGTTGGCTGCTGCCGCCGAATAGGCACGATCGGCAGGCCGGCGTCGAGTCCGTTAACCACCGGGACGGCGCTAGAAGATGCCCATCGCCAGTCCCTCGCAGAGCGCCGCGCCCAGCTCCCGACAGGCGGCGAGCTCCGGAGCCGGCACGCGCTTGGGGGCAAGGATCGCCTCGGGCGTCTGCGCACCGAGGTTGACGATCAGCGGCTCGGCGACGCGGCGCAGGCGCCAGCCGGTGACGATGCGGTCGATCTGCGCCTGCGCACCTCGCCCGTCGGACCCGGCGGCGATCGCCGTGGCATAAGGCCGCCCCTCGATCCGGCCGAGCAGCGGATAGTAGCAGCGGTCGAGCATCTCCTTCATCAGGCCGCTGGCCGCGCCGAGGTTCTCCGGGCAGACGAAGAGGTAGCCGCCGGCCGCCTCCAGATCCGCGGGCGCGGCATCGGCGGCGGCGAGCATCCGCGCTCCGCCCGAGCCGCCCTCGGCGACGGCCCCCTCCAGGATCGCTTCCGCCATGGCGCGCGCCGCGCCGGTCCGACTGTGCCAGAGTATCGCCAGCAAGAATCAGCAGCCCTTCTTTGCGCCTCCCAGCATACCGCCCGCCACCGCGCCGCCAAGCCCGCCGAGCATGCCGCCCAGGCTCGGCTTCCTCGGCTTGCACGCCGCCTTGCGGTCCTGCTCGCGCGCGTCCGCCGCATCCGCGACGCCCGCCTCCTCGGCCCCAGCGTCCTCGGCCCCGGCGTCCTCGGCACCACGCATCGCCGCGCCCAGGTCCATGCCCTGCGCCTGCATCCAGCTGGTGGTCGAGCGATGGCGGATGCGCGCCGTCCACTCGGGCTTCCACGCGATCTTGGGATCGGCGGGGCGCGGCGGGTAGGCGAAGCTCTCCTGCGGCCCGAACGCCGTCAGCGTGCCCACGCGGAAGTCGGGCGAGGCGGCCACCACCTCGGCCGGGATCACGCAGCTCGTCGCCGCGGGCGCCAGCAGGGTGCCGCTGCGCACCAGCGAGGCGGCCTGGTCGGGCGCAATCCAGTCCATCAGCCCGCCGCCGAACTGACGGTCGGCGCTGCTCGTCCACATCACCATGTCGCCCATCGTGCCTCCCGGCCCCTGCTTGCCGCCGGTCAGGAAGGCCAGCCAGGCGGTCGCCCCCGCAACGCCCGTCCAGCTCAGGCGCGACGCCCCGCTCGGCAGCTTCGCGGTGTGCGCGGTCACCGGTGCCATGAAGTCCTTGGACAGGGTGAAGTCCATCTCGGGGGCATAAGTGCTGACCACGCGGTGCGCCCCCAGCAGCGAGCTGTCGGGCTTGACGAACTTGCGGTCCTCCGCCGGCCACCGGGCGAAGCTGCGGGCGTTCTCCGGCGTCGGCCCCCAGTCGCGCACCACCGCCGCGCCCGGCATCCCGGCCGGCATCTGCCCGGCAGCGACCTTGGCGAAGTCGATCACCACCGGCTGCCCCTGAGGCGCATGCTCGCCGCAACCCCAGAAGATCAGCAGGCGGTCCCGCGGCTTCTCCGGCAGCAGCTCGGGCACGGTCTCCTGCGCGCGCGGGGGAGCCACCAGCGCCACCGACCTGCCGAGCTTCGCGCCGGCCGGAACGAAGTGGTCGGCACTGGCCTTGCCTCCGGCCGGCGCCTGCGCCGAGCCGAGGCGCAAGTAGAGCTCGTGCTGCACGCTGCTGGCGCCGCCGCCCATCATCATGCCCATTGCCGCACCCATGCCGCCAGTCCCGCCCGTTCCCATGCCGGCCAGGCCCGAGACGGTGCCCGCGCGCATGTCGTAACGCGCGGTCGGGGCCGCCTCGCCGGCGGCGATGACAGCGACGGGAACCAGTACAAGCGGCGCCATCGTCCACGCCATACGGATCTTCCCCCAGGTCATTACATATTCTCCTTCACCTTTTCTTTCGCCTTACTTCGGCAGATCGGGCGCCCCTAACGACAAATGCCGTCACCAAATGCGGGGATCGACGAAGGCGCGACTCTTCCCGTCGAGCGGCGGGTCGGCTAACGGATCGACATGGAATCACGATCCGCTTCCGTCTTCGGGATCGACAGCTCGCTCAGCGGCAAGGCCTGGCGCTGGCGCGGCGGCAACATGGACCTGAGCGAAGGCCCCGCCGGGCTCGAGGACGACATCGTCACCCAGATCCTGCTCTCCCGCGGCGTCGCGCGCGAGGATCTGGAGCGCCATCGCAACCCGTCGCTGCGCGCGTTCCTGCCCGACCCCTCGCACTTCCGCGACATGGACGCGGCCGCCGAACGCCTGGCGCAGGCGGTCATGACCGACGAGACGGTCACCGTCTACGGCGACTACGACGTCGACGGGGCGACCAGCGCGGCGCTGCTGATCCTGCTGCTGCGCAAGCTGGGGCACGAGGCGCGCTACTACATCCCCGACCGCCTGCTGGAAGGCTACGGCCCCAGCGGCGAGGCGCTGGTGCGCCTCGCCGGCGAAGGCTCCAGCCTGATCGTCACGGTGGACTGCGGCGCGATGGCGCACGAGGCGCTGGAGATGGCGCACGAAGCGGGCGTGGACATCATCGTGGTCGACCACCACAAGTGCTCGCCCGAACTGCCCCGCGCCGCGGCGCTGGTCAATCCCAACCGGCTCGACGAAGGCCAGCTTGCCGCCTCCCACGGCCACCTGGCGGCCGTGGGCGTCGCGTTCCTGCTGGCGGTGGCGACGGTGCGCACGCTGCGCGCGCGCGGCTACTTCGAGACGCGGCGCGAGCCGGACCTGTTCGCGCTGCTCGACCTGGTGGCGCTGGGCACGGTGGCCGACGTCGCCGCGCTGCACGGCCTCAACCGTGCCTTCGTGGCCCAGGGGCTCAAGGTCATGGCCCGGCGCGACAACATCGGCATGTCGGCGCTGATCGACGCCAGCCGGCTGGGCCGGGCTCCCACCTGCAGCGACCTGGGTTTCGCGCTGGGCCCGCGCATCAACGCGGGCGGCCGCGTGGGCGAGGCGACGCTGGGCGTGCGGCTGCTGACCACCACCGACCCCGAAGAGGCGCGCGAGATCGCCGCGCAGCTGTCCCGCCTCAACGACGAGCGCCGCGCCATCGAGCAGGCGGTGCAGGAGATGGCCGAGCTGCAGATCGAACGGCAGCACAACCGCGCGGTCATGGTGCTCGCCGGCGAGGGCTGGCACCCCGGCGTGATCGGCATCGTCGCCGGCCGCATCAAGGAGAAGACCGGCAAGCCGGCCCTGGTCATCGCGCTGGGCGCGGACGAGGCGGGCAACGGCAAGGGATCGGGGCGCTCGATCCCCGGGGTCGACCTCGGCGCCGCGATCATCGCCGCGCGCGAGGCGGGCCTGCTCGTCGCCGGCGGCGGTCACGCCATGGCCGCGGGCCTGACCGTCGCGCCGGGCAAGCTGGACGCCCTGTCCGAGTGGCTCGACGAGCGCCTGGGCGCCGACGTGGTGCGGGCCAGCGCCAGCCAGGCCGTGCTTCTCGACCTGGCGCTATCCCCCCGCGGCCTGTCGCCGACTCTGGTGGACACGCTCGAGAGCGCCGGCCCCTTCGGCATGGGCTGGCCGGGGCCGCGCGTGGCGGTGGGACCGGTGCGCATCGTCAAGGCGGACGTCGTGGGGGCGAACCACCTCCGGCTGATCGTCAGCGGGCCGGATGGCGGGCGGTTCAAGGCGATGGCCTTCCGCGCGGCGGAAACGGACATGGGCCAGACCCTCCTCCACGCGCGCGAGGGGCGGCGGCTCTGGCTCGCGGGGCGGGCCCGGATCGACGACTGGGGCAGCACCCCGCAGGCCGAGCTCCACCTCGACGACGCCGCTTTCTGCGATTGAATCCGGGAGTTCAAAATTATTGGAACGCAGGGGTTGACCCCCCATCAACCCGCAGCTAGAGGGCCGGTCCTGCCTCCGGCGCAACCCGGTACGGCCCCTTCGTCTAGCGGTCTAGGACGCGGCCCTTTCACGGCTGAAACACGGGTTCGAGTCCCGTAGGGGTCACCATCGGCGCTTGGGTCGAGGCAGGAGAAAATGGCTTAACGGCCCCTTCGTCTAGCGGTCTAGGACGACGCCCTCTCACGGCGTAAACACGGGTTCGAGTCCCGTAGGGGTCACCATTTCCAAGCGGCCAAGCCGCTTCGCCTGCGCGCTGCGCAGCCGCCCTCCTCGCTTTTGCCCGCGCTTCGAAGAAGACGCCAGCTGTAGACGCGCATACGCACACGGCCGCTGCCGATCGTACGGTGTGTCGCCGGCCACGATCGGGCGGCTTGACGCGCCTCCCTGCGGGTTCCAGAGGCCTGGCTCCATTCCGGTCGCGGTGTCGGCTCGCAAAGGCGACCGTCGCCTCGCCGGCCTGCAGAAGGCCCGCAGACTTAGACATGAGCCACACCGTCACGCTCCCCCAGGGCATCACGTTCGCCAACGACGCGCCTTTCGTGCTCATCGGCGGGATGAACGTGATCGAGAGCACGCAGACCATGCTGGAGGTGGCCGAGCAGTTCGCGCGCGTCACCGCCAGGCTCGGCATCCCGTGGGTGTTCAAGGCGAGCTTCGACAAGGCCAACCGCTCCTCCATCGCCGCGTTCCGCGGCCCGGGCCTGGACGCCGGGCTGCGCGCGCTGGCGGAGGTCAAGGCGCGGTTCGGCGTGCCCGTGCTGACCGACGTCCACGAACCCATTCAGGCCGCGCCGGTGGCCGAAGTGGCCGACATCGTCCAGATTCCGGCCTTCCTGGCGCGCCAGACCGACCTGGTGGTGGCGGTGGCCCGCACCGGGCGCGTCATCAACGTGAAGAAGCCGCAGTTCCTCGCCCCGCACGAGATGCGCCACATCATCCGCAAGTGCCAGGAGGCGGGCAACGACCAGGTGCTGCTGTGCGAGCGCGGCACCGCGTTCGGCTACAACAACCTCGTCGTCGACATGCTGGGCATGGACGAGATGAAGGCGATGGCGCCCGTCGTCTTCGATGCCACCCATGCGCTGCAGCGACCGGGCGGTCGCAGCGACAGCGCCGACGGCCGCCGCGCCCAGGCGGCGGCGCTCGCGCGCTCGGGCATGGCGCTGGGGATCGCGGGACTCTTCCTGGAAGCGCACCCGGACCCGGAGAACGCCCTGTGCGACGGTCCCTGCGCGCTGCCCCTCGACCGGCTCGAGGCCTATTGCGAGCAGGTCCAGGCGATCGACGCGCTGGTCAAGCGGTTCCCGCCCCTGCACACCGCCTGAGCCCCTCTGCGCCCGCGAGCACTGCGCCGGTCAGGCGATGCCGCGCTCGCGCGAGCGCGGCTGCGGTCAGGCGATGCCGCGCTCGCGCAGGATGCGCTCGATGACGGGGGCATCGCCGGGATTGTTCAGTTCGATCGGGTCCCATTCGAGCGCATCGAGCGTGAGCACCGAGACGGGCAGGCCCAGGTGCAGGAAGCGCAGCTGCTCCAGCCCCTCCAGCTGCTCCAGCGCGCAGGCGCCCGCGGCCGTGTAGGCTGCCAGCGCCGCCGGTCGATAGGCGTAGAGGCCGAGGTGCAGATGGACCGGCGGCCGGTCCTGCGCCGCATCCTCGCCGCTCAGGTGCGGGATGACGCGCTTGGAGAAGTAGAGCGCCCGACCGCGCTGGTCCATCACCACCGTCGTGCCGCCGACCCGGCCCTGGGCCTGGTCTTCCACCAGGTGCCGGTAGACGCTCGCCGAGGCGCGGACGCCGGGGGTGGCCATCACGGCGCCCGCGTCCTCCCCCAGCCGGGCGACCAGCTGCGGGACGATGCCGGCGGGCGAGAGCGGCGCGTCGCCCTGCAGGTTCACGATCACCTCCGCCACCGGGCCCAGCTTCGCCGCCGCTTCGGCGCACCGCTCCGTCCCGTTGGCGCAGGCCGGCGAGGTCATCACGACTTGCCCGCCGAAGCTCTCCACCTCGGCGGCGATCCGCTCGTCGTCGGTCGCGACCCAGACCCCCGCGGCGCCTTCGACCTGCATCGCGCAGTCCCAGCTGCGGCGGATCAGCGCGCGCGCTTCCCCGGTGGCGCCGGACAGCGGGAACAGCGGCTTGCCGGGAAAGCGCGTGGAAGCATAGCGCGCCGGGATCAGGATCGCGAAACTGGGGCTCGTCATGGGTGTGGCTGGCCCGCTCAGGACAGGCCCAGGCGCAGGAAGTCGTGGATGTGGACGATGCCGATCGGCTGCTGCTGGCGCGTGCGCTCCCCCACGACGGTGCAGCTCGGCTCGTCGTCCGCCACCACGAAGGCACAGGTCACGGCCGCATCGTTCAGCATCCGCAGCGCCTCCTGCGCAGCCATGCCGGCGCGCAGGACGCGCGGGCTGCGGGTCATCACCTGGCGCGCGGTCACCTGGCCCAGCACGTCGAAGTGCCGGCGCAGGTCGCCGTCGGTGATGATCCCGATCAGGCCGCCCGTCTCGTCCACCACGCCGGCGATGCCGAAGCCCATCCCGGTCATGGTGGAGATCACCGTGTCCATCCGCAGGTCCGGATCGACCAGCGGCAGCTTGTCGGGCCCGTGCATGATCTCGGACACGGCGGCGAGCCGCAGGCCGATGGCGCCGCCGGGGTGCAGCGACTTGAGCTCCTGCCGTCCGAAGCCGCGCATGTCCATCAGCACCATCGCGATGGCATCGCCCAGGGCGAGCTGCTGCGCGGTGGACGCGGTGGGCGCGACGTTGACCGGGCAGGCCTCCTGCGCCTCCGGCAGGATCAGGCACACGTCGGAGCGGCGATCGACCAGCGAGCCGGCCTGGGAGGTCATCCCCACCACCGGGATGCTGAGCACGCGCGCGTGGTCGAACAGCGCGCGCAGCTCGGGCGTGCTGCCCGAGTTGGACAGCGCCAGGATGGCATCGCCCGGGATCACCATGCCCAGGTCGCCATGCGCCGCCTCGGCCGGGTGTACGTAGATCGCCGGGGACCCGGTGGCGGCCAGCGTGGCTGCGATCTTGCGGGCGATGTGGCCCGACTTCCCGACGCCGGTGACCACGATGCGACCGCGGGTGGCGGCCAGCAGCCGACAGGCGCGGCCGAACGTCTCGTCGAGGGATTGCGCGAGCCGATGGAGCGTCTGCGCCTCGACGTCGATGACTTCACGGCCGCGGAGGATGAGGTGGTCGAAGGAGCCGGGTGCTTGGGGCAGTGCGGAAGATGGCAAGCCTGTTATCCATTCATTGAGCTACGCTGCGGCCCCTCATGCGCTGGGTCGACCTGCAGGCGTACCATAGTTTATTTATTCTTCAATCAGTTGGCGAACCTGACGATCCACCTGGACAACGGCGACAGCCCCTTCCTACGCCCGCGACCGCGCCTGGCATAGAGGCAGTACGTCGGTTCGGCGACGATCCGCTTCCTGCCGGCGCAATCTCGATGGGAAGGGGTACGCGGATGAAACGTCCGCGGCGCTCCTTTCGGATCTTGCCGATGATCGCAAGTGAACATTTTATAATGCCTCGCTTTTTCGCCGGACCGCATCCGCGCTGCCCGCAGGTGGCTGTGGCCGGGCGCCGGGCGCTTCATCGCTCCTCGAGACGATAGACGGAGCCAGACGCCGCCAGCCTTGGAAAATGATCCACTCCGGGCGGGAGCGCCCCGCACGGGCCTGGGATCAAGCGTCCGGACCCGCCGCGGTGCGCCGGCCCACCTTGCGCCAAGGCTGGCCCACCCAGCGCTCCAGGCGGTCGCGCGCACTCCACAGCCAGCCCACGCGGCGCTCGGCCAGACCGGGAAGGCTCAGCGGATCCGCCCCCAGCCACGGGACGAAGGGATTGCGGCGGCTGTAGGACCAGATCTCCACCCGCTCCACCGGCCGCACCGATGCGCCGCGCGCATGAAAGCCCACGGTGTCGGCGACCACCAGAGTGTTGGCGGAAACCGCCAGGTCGAGCGCCGGGGGCAGCGCCATGGCGTCCAGGTCGCCCGCGCCGACCCGCGGCGACCCGCGTGCGGAGAGCCGGTCGATCGCCCTGGGATCGGCCAGGCTGCGCCGATATTCCCAGTCGAGCCGCGCGCCCTCCATCCGGTGCGAGCCGGGGACGAACCGGAACGGCGCCTCGTCCGCGCTGACCGGGTTGAGGAACAGCCACGCCTTCAACGACGAATGGAAGGCATCGGCATGCAGCGCCTCCTGCGGATCGGCCTCGTTCGCCCCATCGTGCGTGACGATGGTCTGGATGTAGTGCAGCGGCTCGATGCGGAAGCCCGCGACATAGTGGAACAGCGCCCGCACGTCGGGCCGCGCCAGCAGCCGCCGCAGCTGCGGGAGGGCGGCAAGCATCGCAGGGTCGACGGCAAGGCGGCGCGTGATCGCGTCTCCCTGCCGCATCTCGCGCGCCGGCCCTTCGTAGGCCAGCAGGGCCTCACGAAGCGCCGGGAACTCGCCGGGCGGGACGATCTCGGGAATCGCGACGTAGCCGTCCCGGTCGAACGCCTCGCGCCAGGCCGCGGGCACGCGGTGCGCCAGCCGCCGCCGCCGCCACCGGGTCATCGCGGCGGCCAGCCGCACGCGTTCGCGGTGAAGCCCGGCGCGGTTCAGCCGCTGCGAGCCGAGCAGCGGATTGTCGAGGAAGCTCTTGGCCGAAGTGCCCAGCTGCGCGATCCAGATCGGCAGCCACACCACGGTCTTGAGCGGCTTGAGGAGATTCATGCGTCACCAGACCTGCTGCGGGAAGACCCTTGCGGGCCATTCCCGCATGCGGCACGTCCGGATCAGAACGGCAGCTTGAAGCCCGGGGGCAGGCCCATGCCCTGCTGCGCCTTGGCGAGTTCCTCGTTCGCCACTGAATCCGCCTTCACGCGCGCATCGTTGTAGGCGGCGGCGATGAGATCCTCCAGGATCGGCTTCTCGCCGGGCTGCATCAGGCTGTCGTCGATCGATACGCCGATCACCCGCCCCTTGGCCGAGCAGCGGATCTTCACCAGGCCGCCGCCCGCAAGCCCCTCGACCTCGAGCTGGTCGAGCTTGTTCTGGGTCTCGCTCATCTGCTTCTGGATGGTCTCGGCCGCCTGCTGGGCAGCCTGGATCATCTCTTCCATGGACTTCATCTCAACGTCTCCAGTTGCGGGAACCGCCGCCGATCACGGCCGGACGGTCATCCTGAATGAGTTCGGCGCCGGGGAAGGCGGCCAAGGTCGCAGCGACGAGCGGCGAGGTGCGCAGCGCCTCGGCATCGGCCGACTTCTTCGTCTCGGCCATCTCGACCAGCGTGGGCGCCCCTTCGCCGGACACCCGCTCCACCTGCCAGTGCTCCCCGGTCGCGGCCTGCAGCCCCCCGCGCACGAGCGCGGATATGTCCTCGCGGAACCCTGGCGGCTGGGCATAGCGCAGGAGCCCCTCGGCGAGCTCGACCACCCGCACCTGCATGCGCATGGTGTTGGCAATCGCCAGCTCGCCGGCGTGCTCCACGTCGTCGACAAGCGCTTCCCAGCGCGGCGCGACCGCAGCAGGGGAGGACGCCGAAGGGTTGCCCGGCGCGGGCGAAGCGCCCGGCTCGCCCGCCTGCGGGGCCGGCGCGCGCGCGGCGATCTCCTCCAGCTTGCGCACCAAGGCGCCGGGATCGGGCATGTCGGCGGCATGCATGACGCGCAGCAGCGCCATCTGCGCCGCGACCAGCGGATCGGGCGCGGACTTCACCTCGTCGTGCCCCTTGAGCAGAAGCTGCCAGAGGCGGTGGATCTGTCCGGGGCGCAGGGCGCCGGCCCAGCCCTCGATCGCCTCGCGCTCCTCGGTCGAGCGGGCGTCGGCCGCATTGCCGCCGACCTGCGCCAGCGCGACACGATGCGCGAGGTCCATCAGCCCGCGCAGCATCGCGATCGGCTCCACCCCCAGCGCGAACTGGTGCGCGACGATGTCGAGCACCTCGCCGCCGCGGCCGCCCAGGATCGCGCCCAGGAGGTTGCGCTGCACGCTCCGGTCGGAAAGGCCGAGCATGTCGCGCACCGTCTCGGCGCGGACCTGCCCCTCGCCGTCGAGGTCGGCATGGGCGATGGCCTGGTCCAGGATCGAGAGCCCGTCGCGGACCGAGCCCTCGGCCGCCGCCGCCACCATGGCGAGCGCCTCGTCCTCCGCCGCGACGCCTTCCAGCCCGCACACGCGCGCGAAGTGCCCGGCTAGCATGGGCGCCGGGATGCGGCGCAGGTCGAAGCGCTGGCAGCGCGACAGGACCGTGACCGGCAGCTTGTCCACCTCGGTCGTCGCGAAAAGGAACTTCACGTGCGCCGGCGGCTCCTCCAGCGTCTTGAGCAAGGCGTTGAACGCGTTGCGCGAGAGCATGTGGACTTCGTCGATGATGTAGATCTTGTAGCGCGCCGACACCGCGGCGTAGCGCACCGCTTCGATGATCTCGCGCACATCGTCGACGCCGGTGTGGCTGGCGGCGTCCATCTCGATCACGTCGATGTGGCGCCCCTCGGCGATCGCGACGCAAGGCTCGCACTGGCCGCAAGGGTCGATGGTCGGACCGCCCTGCCCGTCCGGCCCGATGCAGTTGAGCGCCTTGGCGATCAGCCGCGCCGTCGAGGTCTTGCCCACCCCGCGCACGCCGGTCATCAGGAAGGCGTGCGCGAGCCGGTCGCGGCGGATGGCGTTGGCCAGCGTCTGGACCATAGCCTCCTGGCCGATCAGTTCGGCGAAGGTCTGGGGGCGGTACTTGCGCGCGAGCACGCGATAGGGCTGCCCAGCCGCAGGCGCCTTTTCGGACGCCTTCGCGAGGGCGGCCGGCGCTTCGGCGGGCTGAGGCGCGGGCGCAGGCGCCGGAGTGTCGGAAGCCGGAGTCTCGGGCGCGCCGAACATGGACTGCTGCCCCGCCGCTTCCAGCGCCGCGGCATCGGGCGCGGCCTCTTCGGCGTCCTCCCCGTCGTCCCAGGGCGGCGTGTCGCCGAATATGTCGCGTGAATCGTCCATCGGGGCGCAAACTAAGGACTGGCCGTCCGCTTGTCAGGAGAAAAGCGCGGTACTCCACAGCCTTCGCGCGGCGATGCGCGCGAAGGGCCGAAGTTTCAGCGCTGTGATGCTGAAGGAGCCGGACGACCCACCGCAACCCGTTGTGGCTGCTTCCTTCCGGACCTGACCAGGTTGGCGGACGCAAGCGTCCGTCCGACTCCCGGGCGGGCATATGGCGGGCATTTCAACGGATTGCAAGCGGTCAGGTGAGGAACCGCGACGTGGCCACGCCCCGCCCCGCAAAGGGGGGCGGCAAACGCGGCTCAGCGGAAGTTGTCGGCGTAGGCCTGGATCTTGAGCCGGCGCGGCGGCGTGGGATGCACTTCGGCCTCGATGCCGTAGCGTTCGGCATAGGCCTTGGCATCGTCGCACGTGGGAAAGCGCAGGACGACCTGCTGCTGCATGTCGCCCGAGCCGGCCCAGCCCATCAAGGGGTCCGGCTTCTTCGCCTCGGCCGGCGCGAACTCCAGGATCCACTGGTCGAGCAGCGCCTTGCCGGACTGCATGGCATTCTTCGGGCGTTGATAGATGCGTGCACTCATGGACCGGGGCTTTGCCCCCGAATCGACCTCGAAGGCAAGCCGGAATCAGCGGTTGCGGCTGGCTTCGAAGGCGTTGCGGGTCTTGAGGCTGGGGTCCTCGGTCCAGGGCTCGTCCGGCCAGCGATGCCGCGGGTAGCGGCCTTTCATGTCGCGCTGCACGTCGCGCCAGGAGCCGCGCCAGAACCCGGGCAGGTCGCGCGTGGTCTGGAGCGGCCGCCCGGCCGGGGAGGTGAGCTTGAGCAGCAGCGGCTGCGCGGGCTGGCCATAGGTCGGGTGCCGGTCCAGCCCGAACAGCGCCTGCACCCGCACCTCCACCGAGGGACCGCCCTCGTCCTCGTAGTCGATCGCGTGGGTCGTGCCTGCCGGGCTGCGGAACTCGGCCGGCGCCAGGCGCTCGAGAGACTGCTGGTCGTCCCAGTCGAGCCGGTTGCGCAAGGCCTGCGCCAGCGCCGCGCCGTCGAGGTCGTCGAGCCGGCGACCCAGCAGCGGTGCCAGCCACTCCTCCAGGTCGTCGAGCAGCGCCTGGTCGGACAGCGCGGCGATCCCGGCATGGCGCGCCCGCTTCAGCAGCGCCTGCGCGCCCTTGCCGAACGGCAGGATGCCCAGCCCCTTCGCGCGCACCCGCTCGAGCAGGAAGGCGCGGATCGCCTCGGCATCGGGCGCCGGGTCTGGCCCGCTCGCCAGCGTGATCGCGCCCAGCCTCCGCTCGAGCCGGGCCTCGACCCGGCCCTCGCCCTCGTTCCAGCGCAGGACGGTGCGGCGCTCCACCGCATCGCCCAGCCACGCCTCGACCTCGGCCGGCTCCAGCACCGCGCCGGACAGGATGCGCGCGCCGCGGGCCTGGCCCTGCGCATCGCCGATCACCATCCACTCGCGCGCGGCCAGCGGCGAGGCGGGATCGAGCATATAGCCCCGGCCTCCTGCGCTCAGCCAGGTCTCGCCCGAGGGATCGCGGCGGCGCGCGACCATGTCGGGCCGGCCGAACGCGAGCAGCACTCCGACGGGGACCGCTTCCGCGCCCGCCGCGCCGCCTTCCGCGCCCGCCGCGCCGCTGTCCGCAAGAGGGGCGAGCGCCTGCGCGCGGCGCGCCCAGCCGGCGGCGAGGCGGCGCGAGGCCTGGGCCCGGGGCGAGCGGTCGGCGTCCCACCGCGCGAGGCGCTGCGCCAGATCCTCGCTGCGCCCGCCAAGGCCGCGCTCCTGCAGCAGCAGCGCCAGCCGCGCGGCGGTCTCGCCGCCCCCCAGCGCGGCGGCGCGCAGGATCATCGCCGCCTGCGCCGGGTCCATCGGCAGGCTCGCGACCTGCCGGCCGAACCGGGTGATGCGGTGCTCCGCGTCGAGCGCACCCAGCGCGCGCAGTTCCGCCCGTGCCGCCGCCAGCGCGGCCGGGGGCGGCGGGTCGAGCCAGGCCATCCCCGCCGGCTCGGCCGCGCCCCATTGGGCCAGCGCCAGCGTCAGCGGGGCCAGGTCGCTCGTCAGCATCTCGGGCGGGTCGAAGGCAGGACGGCCGGCGTGGGCGGCCTGCTCCCACAGGCGATAGGCGACGCCCGGCCCCTGGCGGGCGGCGCGGCCGGCGCGCTGCGCGGCGGAGGCCTGGCTGGCGCGGTGGGTGACGAGCCGGGTGACGCCGGCCGACTTGTCGAACTCGGCGCGACGCGACAGGCCGGCGTCCACCACCACCGAGACGCCGTCCAGCGTCAGCGAGGTCTCGGCGATCGCGGTGGCGAGGACGATCCGCCGCCGCCCCGCGGGATCGCGGCGGATGGCGGCGCGCTGGTCCGCCGGGTCGCACTGGCCGTGCAGCGGCAGGACGAGCGCCGCGGGTAGCTTCTGCGCCAGCCCCTCGGCGACGCGCTCGATCTCCCTCACCCCGGGCAGGAAGGCCAGCACGTCGCCGTCCTGCTCGCGCCAGGCGGTGAGCACGGCCGAAACCATCGCGTCCTCCACCCGGCGATCCGCCGCGTGGCCCAGCCAGCGCAGGTCCAGCGGCCAGGCCTTGCCCGCGCTCTCGATCACCGCAGTGCCCTCCCCCAGCAGGCGGGCGAAGCGCGTGCCGTCGATCGTCGCGGACATCACCAGCACGCGCAGATCCTCGCGCAGGACCGCCCGGCTCTCCAGCGCCAGCGCCAGGCCGAGGTCGCTGTCGAGGTGCCGCTCGTGCGCCTCGTCGAACAGCACGGCCGACACGCCGGCCAGCTCGGGATCGTCGAGGATGGTGGAGACGAAGATCGCCTCCGTCATGACCAGCACCCGGGTGCGCGCGGATCGCCGCACGTCGAGGCGGGTGACGTAACCGATGGTCCCGCCTGCCTCCTCGCCCAGTTCCTCGGCCATCCGCTCCGCCGCCGCGCGCGCCGCGACTCGCCGCGGCGAAAGAAGCACGACCATTCCGGAGCACCAGTCCTCGCCGATCAGGGCGGGTGCGACGGCGGTGGTCTTGCCCGCACCCGGCGGGGCGACGAGGACGG
Organism: Novosphingobium soli; assembly: GCF_042432915.1. Lineage (NCBI taxonomy): Bacteria > Pseudomonadati > Pseudomonadota > Alphaproteobacteria > Sphingomonadales > Sphingomonadaceae > Novosphingobium > Novosphingobium soli. The sequence goes on along the minus strand of NZ_JBHLWK010000009.1, from coordinate 69,267 downwards.
CGCCGGTGCTGCGGCGAAGCGCGGCGAGAAGGTCCGGAAGGACGGCATGGATGGGAAGCGAACTCACGCGCGCAGCCTTAATGCGCCTGTGCGATGGCGCAAAGCACCGGAGCGGCGGTTCTTTGCCGAAGTTTACCACCGAAATGGATCAATCTCGGGGACACATGCACAACTCCTAAACGCTTGGTGTCCTAGGCCAGAGCTCGCAGCTTTCCCGAACCCTCCAGCGGACGCGACGATCCCGAGATGCCCCGTACCGGCCAGTACCCGCTCACCGTCGCGCAGTACCTGCGCTTGCGCGAGCACATACCGCCGCTGTACGGGCTGCTCTCGATCAACGCCGCCGTCCTGGCGTTCACGCACCGCGCGGTGGCCCCGGGGGTGCTTGTCTACACCTTCCCCGCGGTCCTGATCGCGGCCTGCCTGGTGCGCATGCTGGCGTGGATGCGGCCGATCACGGCCGCCGACCTCGATCCCGCCACCGCCCGCCACCGGATGCGGCGGACGGTCGCCCTGGCCGTGGTGCTGGCCCTCGCCTTCGTCGCCTGGTCGCTCGCGCTCGACCAGTACGGCGGCCCGTACGAGCATGGGCATGTCGCCGTCTTCGTCTCGGTGACGGTGCTGGGCTGCGTGTTCTGCCTCAGCTTCCTTCCGGTCGCTGCCGTCGCCGTCTGCGTGACGGTGCTGGGGACGTTTCTCGCCTATTCGCTCCGCACCGGCACCGAGGTCCTGATCGCGATCGCCGGCAACATGGCGCTCGTGGCGATGGTCATCCTGAAGATCCTGCACGATTCGTACCGCTCCTTCGTGGAGCTGGAGAACTCGCAGCGCGAGCTCTACAGCGAACGGCGCCAGGCACAGGTCCTGGGGGAGGAGAACGCCCGCCTGGCCCAGACCGATCCGTTGACCGGCATGCCCAACCGAAGGTTCTTCTTCGCCACTCTGGAAGACCTGCTCCAGCGCTCCGGACCCGGCGACGTATTCAGCGTCGGGCTGATCGACCTGGACCGGTTCAAGCCCGTGAACGACACCCACGGCCATGCGCAGGGCGACCGGCTGCTGCAGGTGATCGGCGGCCGCATGATCGGGGCCTGCCCGGCTGACGCCACCGTAGCCCGGCTCGGCGGAGACGAGTTCGGCCTGATCGTGCCGGGCGACGCCGCACAGGGAGAGCAGGTGGCGAACGCGCTGTGCAAGGCCATCCGCGAGCCGGCCCGCATTGGCGACACGCTGGTCTCGGTAGGATGCTCGGCCGGCCTCGCGGTCTATCCCGACACCGCCACCAGCGCCAACCTGCTCTTCGACCGTGCCGACTTCGCGCTCTACCATGCCAAGAACCACCGGCGCGGGCAGTGCGTGCTGTTCTCCGAGAAGCTGGAGCGCCTGATCCGCAGCGAGCAGGCGCTCGACGCCGCGCTGCAGGGCGCCGACCTGTCGGTTGAGCTTTCGCTCGCCTTCCAGCCGATCGCCTCGACCGAGACGCTGGAGCCGGTCGGCCTCGAATGCCTGGCGCGATGGCACTCGGCGCGGCTGGGCGACGTCGCTCCCGAGCTGCTGATCGCCTCCGCCGAGCGGGTGGGTCGCGGGCGCGAGGTGACGCTGACGCTGTTCGACCTCGCGCTCGGCGCGCTGGCGCGCCTGCCCGCGCCGCTGCGCGTCTCGTTCAACCTTTCGGGCGACGACATCTGCAATCCCGAGACGATCGACGCCCTGCTCGCGCGCATGGCGGCCTCGGGCTGCGATCCGGAGCGGGTGCTGATCGAGATCACCGAGTCCTCGCTGATCTCGGAGTTCGACCGCGCCAATGCCGCGCTCCAGCGCCTGCGCGAAACGGGCATGCGCATCGCGCTCGACGATTTCGGCACCGGCTACTCCAGCCTGTCCTCACTGCACCAGCTGCCGCTCGACATGGTGAAGATCGACCGCAGCTTCGCCATCCGGCTGGACGAGGCCGCCGGCCGGCGCCTCATCACCGCCATCCGCCACCTCGCCCGCTCGCTGTCGCTGGAATGCGTGATCGAGGGGATCGAGACGGAGAGCCAGCTGGTGAGCGCGCGCCTGGCCGGCTTCGCGCTGGCGCAAGGCTACTACTTCGCGCGTCCGATGCCGCTGGAGCCGGTGCTCGCCTCCCTTGCCGCCCATGGCCGCAGCAGCCTGGCGGGCTGAGGCGCCCGCTCAGCCGGCGGCGCGGGCTCCGTAGTCGATGCGGATGCGGACCCACTCGCCCACTTGCGGCTTGCCGTTGATCCGCGGCGGCACCACCTGGAACTGCCAGGCCGCATTCAGGACCGCGCGCCCGAAGCCGGACCCGCGCGGCGATTCGCCCAGGATCTGGCAGTTGTCGACGCGGTAGTGCTCCAGCGTCTGGCAGGCGATCATGCCCCAGCCCGTGCGCGGCCCGTTGGCCGGCATGTAGCCGCCCAGCTGCGCGTCGGTCGGCTCCTTGTACCAGTCGGCGTTGTAGAGCACGGCGCCGCCCGGTCCCTCGCCCGGGCCATACGTCGAACCGCCCTTGCCCCGGGCGAGTCCCGCGTCGCCGGCGCCCGGCCGCGCCATCGCTCCGATGTCCGCCGCCGCCATGTCCGCCCGCGACATCTTGAGGAACGAGAACGCGGGCTTCTCCGGCGCCGGGCTCGGTGTCTCCACCGGGGGTACCGGGGTCTCCACCCGCACTTGCGGTGTCTCGGGCTGGTCCTTCTCCTCGGTCCTGGCCTGCTCGCGCTTTTCCGGAGACTTGGCGCCGCTGTCGGCATCCTGCCCCTTCACGTCGAAGGTGACCGGGTTGCGCGCGCGTTCCAGCCGGGGCGCGACGGTCGTCTGGTAGATCGCGATCAGCAGCGCGATCACGACGATGGCTGCGGCGAGCAGCGAGGAGATCAGGCGTTGGCGGGGCGATCCGGGCTGATAGCCGGTGGCGACCCGATCGGCTTCGGAAGGCATGGCGCGCCTCAATAGGCGAGCCGGAGACACCCGGCAATTACGCCTTTGTTGCAGATCGTCGCAAAGGCGCGCGCTGCGGTGAAGATGTCACGCCGCAGACGCCGCGCCGGATGGCCCGGCGCCGCCCGGCTCAGTAGCGCCGGGCAACCGCGAACTCGACCGCCTCGGCCATCGCCGCGCGCGCCTCGGCAGCGGGGAAGCCCGCGATCGCGTCGATCGCGCGCTGCGCATAGTGGCGCGCCCTCTCGCGCGTCGCCTCGACGCAGCCATGGCGATTGATGAGCTCCACCGCGTGGGCCAGGTCCTCGTCCTCGGTACGGAAGCCGGCGATGGCCTCCTCCCAGAACTTGCGCTCGACCGCGTCGCCGCGGGCATAGGCGAGGATCACCGGCAGGGTCATCTTGCCCTCGCGGAAATCGTCGCCCTTGTCCTTGCCCGATTCGCTGCTTTCCGAATCGTAGTCGATCGCATCGTCGACGAGCTGGAAGGCGATGCCGAGGTTCCGCCCGAAGGCGTCGAGCGCCTGCTCCTCCGCCTCGCTCTTCTCCGCGACCACCGCCGAGATGCGGGTGGCAGCGGCGAACAGCGCGGCCGTCTTGGAGCCGATGATCTGGAGGTAGTGCTCCTCGCTGGTCTCGATGCGGCGCTGCGCCGTGAGCTGGTCGACCTCGCCCTCGGCGATGATCGAGCTCGCCTTGGAGAGGATCTTGAGGACCTTGAGGCTGCCGTCCTCGACCATCAGCTCGAAGGCGCGGGTGAACAGGAAGTCGCCCACCAGCACGGTGGCGGGATTGCCGAAGACGATGTTCGCGGCGGCCTTGCCGCGGCGCATGTCGGAACCGTCGACGACGTCGTCGTGGAGCAGCGTGGCGGTGTGGATGAATTCCACCGCCGCCGCCAGCTTGTGATGGCGGTTGCCCTGGTAGCCGCACAGCTCCGCCGCCGCCACCGTGAGCATCGGGCGCATGCGCTTGCCGCCCCCCGAGATCAGGTGGCCGGCCAGCGCCGGGATCAGGGGGATCTCGCTCTGCATGCGGTCGAGGATGACGGCATTGACGCTGTTCATGCCGGCCGCGGTCAGCGCCAGCATGGGGGCAAGGGAGGGCTTGTGCCTGCGCGATTGCAGGGAGACGACATCTGCACTCATCGCCCGGGGCTTTGGGCGCAAGCGCGGTGCAACGCAAGTGCAAACGCCGTGAAGCGGGCACGGGCGCCGACTGGAAGAGCGAGCCAAGCCGTGCTAGCGGGCGAACCCATGATGCAGGACACTTCGCAGGATACCGTGCCGGCCGCCACCCGCGATGCCGCCCCCGTCGACCCTGTTCTGGCGGGCTTCCGCGCCAGCATCGACAACATCGACGCCGCGCTGGTCCACATCCTGGCCGAGCGGTTCCGCATCACCAAGGCGGTGGGCGCCTACAAGGCCGAGAACAACCTGCCCGCCTCCGATCCAGGCCGCGAGGAGCGCCAGATCGCCCGCCTGCGCGCGCTGGCGGAGGAGGCGCATCTCGATCCCGACTTCGGCGAGAAGTTCATCCGCTTCGTCATCGACGAAGTGATCCGCCACCACCAGCGCGCCCAGGGCGGGAACTGAGCCTTCCCGCCGCGGCCACGCCGGCCTGCCGGGAAGGCGCTTACTCCTCCACCATGTCCTGCAGGCGCGCCATCAGCGTCTGGATACGAGTCGCGGCCTCGGTGAAGGTCTTCACGTCGTCGCGGTTGCCGTTGCCGCGCGCTTCCTTGGCCGATTCCAGGTAACCCTCGAGATCGGCTTCGAGCGCGTCGACCAGCATCTCGATCTCGTCCGAGGTGAGCGGGACGTTGATGGGGTTGCTCATGAATGCTCCTGAATTGGGGGACCGGCGCAGATGACCACGATCGCGCCGAAGGGCAACCGCGCCCCGGTCGATTTCCCCCGCATTGGCCTCAGCCCGTCGCGCGCGGGAGCCTGAGCTTGACCAGCAGGCCGCCGAGATCCTCGCTTTCGTCCAGCTCCACGGTGCCGCCGTAGATCTCCACCACGTCGCGCACGATGGCAAGGCCAAGGCCGGTCCCGGGCTTGCCGGTGTCGAGCCGGGCGCCGCGATCGAAGATGCGGATACGCTCGGCCTCCGGGATTCCCAGACCGTCGTCCTCGATCCAGATCTCGCAGAAGCGCTCGCTACGCGCCGCGTCGACGGTGACGAAGACGCTGCCGCCGCCGTACTTCGCCGCATTCTCGATGAGGTTGCCGAGGATCTCCTCGAGATCCTGCTTCTCCAGCGCCACGACGACGTCGCGATTGCCATCGAGGTCGAAGCGCGTCTGTTCGTAGAGCCGCTCGACGGCGCGCAGCACCGCCTCCAGGCTGGGCCAGACGTCCGCGCGCGACTGGCCGACGGCGCGCCGGCCCACCGCCCGCGCGCGCGCCAGGTGGTGGTCCACCTGCCGGCGCATCACCGCCGCCTCGCGGATCACGGTGTCGGCGAGGTCGGGCGACTTGGCGGTGGCGGCGTTCATCACCACCGTCAGCGGCGTCTTGAGCGCATGCGCGAGGTTGCCCGCATGGGTACGCGCCTCCTCGGCCTGCCGCTCGGTGTGGGCGAGCAGCGCGTTGAGCTCCTCCACCAGCGGGGCGACTTCCCTGGGCAGCGGGTCGGTCACCCGGCTCGCGCCGGTGGTGCGCAGCTTCTGGATCGCGCGACGCACGTGGCGCAGCGGGAACAGGCCGTACCAGGTCTGCATGCCCGCCATCAGCAGCAGGCCGAAGCCCAGCACCACGAAGCTGTACACCAGGATCGAGCGGATCACCTTGATCTGGTCGTTGAGATCGCGCCGGCTGGCGGCGACGGTGAACATCCACTGCGTGTCGCTGCCCGGCAGGATGATCGAGCGTTCCATCACCCGCAGCGGCTCGCCGGGGAACTGGTCGCTGTCGTAGACGTGCGGCTGGGCATCGAAGTGCCCGGCTGGCACGACGAGGCTGCGATCCCACAGCGAGCGCGAGGGGAAGTCCTCGTGTCCCTTGGCGCGGATCTGCCAGTAGAGGCCCGAATTGGGCTCCAGGAAGCGCTGGTCGCCCAGCGGGCGGATGAAGAACACTTCGCCGTCCGGACCGATCTCGGCCGAGCCGATCATGCCCGTCAGCATGTAGCCGAGCTGTTCGTCGAAGTTGCGGGTGACGATGCTGGTGACGGTGTGGTCGAGCGCCAGGCCGCCCGCGAGGAGGAGAAACGAGATCCACCCCGCCGCGATCAGCATCATGCGCCGCGCGAGCGAGCCCGTGTCGGCAGGCCGGGCGGGCTGCCCGGCCGTGTGCTCCGGCTCAGCCGCGACCAGGTTCTGCGGGGTCGTCGAGACTGTAGCCAAGGCCGCGGATCGTCGTGATGACGTCGGCACCCAGCTTCTTGCGGATGCGCGTGACGAAGACCTCGATCGTGTTGGAATCGCGGTCGAAATCCTGATCGTAGATATGCTCGATCAGTTCGGTGCGGCTGACCACCTTGCCCTTGTGGTGCATCAGGTAGGACAGCAGCTTGTATTCCTGCGCGGTGAGCTTCACCGGCTCCCCGTCCAGCGTGACGCGGCCCGAGCGGGTGTCGAGGCGCACCGGCCCGGCGGTCAGCTCGCTCGAGGTGTTGCCCGAGGCGCGGCGGATCAGCGCACGCAGCCGGGCGATCAGCTCCTCGGTCTGGAACGGCTTGGCGAGGTAGTCGTCGGCGCCGGCATCGAGCCCCGCCACCTTGTCCGACCAGCTGTCGCGCGCGGTGAGGACGAGGACGGGAAACGTGCGCCCCTCGCGCCGCCACATGCCGAGCACGGTGAGGCCGTCGATCTCGGGAAGGCCGAGGTCGAGGACCACGGCGTCGTATTCTTCGGTCGAGCCGAGGAAGTGCCCGTCCTCGCCGTCGGTGGAGAGGTCCACGGCGTAGCCGTTCTGCTCCAGCGTGGTCTTGAGCTGGGCGCCCAGGGTGGGTTCATCCTCGACGATCAGGATGCGCAATGCTTGGTCCTCCCTACTTGAACCGGGCTGGAATGGGGCGAAAGCCCCCGAGGGTCAAGCAACGGCAAACCCCAAGGTTCCAGCCCCGGGGCTCAGCGCGACTGGCCGATGATGCGGCCAGTGCGGGCATCGACGTCGACGAAGGTGACCTTGCCGTTCTTGATGAACTTGAGGCGATAGGCCATCGCCGCAGGGTCGTATTCGGGGCCGAGGTACTGCATGCCGCCCATGCGCGGGAGCACGATCTGCTCGATCTGCCGGATCGCCAGGATGTTGCCCGCCTTGCGCTCGCGCCGCGCCTCGCCCTGCTCGCCCACCTGCTCGGCGCGGGCCGGGACCACGGATGGGAGGAGAGACAGCACGGCCAGTGCGGCAAGCGGGGCAGGGAAGCGTTTCATCACGGGTTGGGTGCCTAATTCCAAAGCGTTGAACAAGTCCTGAATGTGGCCGGAAGGTGGCAGCAAGGTGCGCGCGTGCCGCCGCTTCCCTCGATCCTCCCTGTCGCGCCGCGATGGCGAGGTGGCGCCGACGTAGTCGGTGACGGAAGGGCTTTCCCCTCAACTCCACCACCCCTTACGCGAGCAGTCCCTCGCCAGCGCGGCGCCACCGGGAGGATCGGAGATCGATCGCCGCACTTGCCCTGCCCCCGCCCTGCCCTGTAGGGCGCCGCGCATGGCACTCGCACCGATCCTCAGCTGGGAAGGCCTCGGCCTGATCCAGGGCTCCGGCTGGCTCTTCAAGGACCTCGACATCAACATCGCCCCGCGCGACCGGCTGGCCCTCATCGGCCGCAACGGCGCGGGCAAGACGACGCTGCTCAAGCTGATCGCGGGGCTCGTCGATGCGGACAAGGGCACCCGCTCGGTCCAGCCCGGCACGCGCGTGGTGACGCTGGAGCAGGACCCGTTCTTCACCGGGTTCGACACCCTGCTCGATTTCGCCGTCCACGGCGACGACGCGCCGCCGCAGCACGAGGTGGAGGCCATCGCCGACCAGCTCGGCATCGACCTCTCGCGCGAGGCGAAGAGCGCCAGCGGCGGCGAGCGGCGCCGGGCGGCGCTGTGCCGCGCGCTCGCGTCGGAGCCCGACCTGCTGCTGCTGGACGAGCCGACCAACCACCTCGACCTCGCCGCGATCGACTGGCTGGAAGGCTGGCTGCAGCGCTACAACGGCGCCTTCGTCGTCATCAGCCACGACCGCACCTTCCTCACCCGCCTGACCAACGCCACCTTGTGGCTGGACCGCGGCTCGCTTCGCCGAAAGGACGTCGGCTTCGGCGGCTACGAGGCGTGGGAAGAGGAAGTCTACGCCGAGGAGGCGCGCGCGGCGCAGAAGCTCGACGCCAAGCTCAAGATCGAGGCACACTGGCTGGAACGCGGCGTCACCGCGCGGCGCAAGCGCAACCAGGGGCGGCTGGCCAAGCTGTGGGAGATGCGCGCGCAGCGGGCCTCGATGGTCGGCCCGCAAGGCGCGGCCAAGCTCGCCGTGGTGGCCGACGACAGCAAGACCAAGTCGGTGATCGTCGCCGACCATGTCACCAAGCGCTTCGGCGATCGCACCGTCATCAAGGACTTCAGCCTGCGTATCCAGCGCGGCGACCGGATCGGCGTGGTCGGGGCGAACGGCTCGGGCAAGACGACCTTGCTCAAGATCCTGATGGGCGAGATGGCGCCCGACGAGGGCACCGTGACGCTGGCCAATACGCTGGACGCCACCGTGATCGACCAGCAGCGCAGCCGCATGGCGCCCGAGATGCGCATCCGCGACGTGCTGGCCGAAGGCGGCGACTGGATCGACGTGCGCGGCGTGCGCAAGCACATCCAGGGCTATCTCAAGGACTTCCTGTTCGATCCGGGCCTCGTCGAGGCGAAGGTCGGCACGCTATCGGGCGGCGAGCGCTCGCGCCTCCTGTTCGCCCGCGAGTTCGCGACCACCTCCAACCTGCTGGTGCTCGATGAGCCGACCAACGACCTCGACCTCGAGACGCTGGACCTGCTGCAGGAGGTGATCGCCGACTACGACGGCACCGTCCTGATCGTCAGCCACGACCGCGACTTCCTCGACCGTACGGTCAACGTTACGCTCGGGCTCGACGGGTCGGGCCACATCGACGTGATCGCCGGCGGCTATGCCGACTGGGAGGCTAAGCGCCGCCAGCGCACCGCCACCCCGGCGAAGAAGGCGCGCGCCGAGGATGCGCCGGCGCCGCCGCCGATGCCGCCGCGCAAGGCCAAGCTCTCTTACAAGGACCAGCGCGACTACGAGCTGCTGCCCCAGCGGATCGAGGAGCTGGAAGCGGCCATCGGCCGCGACGAGGCGGCGCTGGCCGACCCCGCGCTCTATACCCGCGACCCGGCGAAGTTCGCCGCGCTTTCGGAGGCGATCGCCAAGGCGCGCGCCGACAAGGAGGCGGCGGAGGAGCGCTGGCTCGCACTGGCCGAGCAGGTCGAGGGCTGATCGGAAGGGTCCTCAGCGGACTTGCCAAATGCCGCCGGCTGTAGGAAGGCGGTAAACCAAACCGGTTAAGAGGGCAGCACATGATCAACCGCATCCGCGACATTCGCCTGCAGAAGGGCCTGACGCTCGCCGACGTCGCGAAGGCCTGCGACCCGCAGACCACCGCGCAGACGATCGGGCGGCTCGAAACCGGCATGCGCAACCTCTCGCTGGTCTGGATGAACCGCATCGCCGCCGCCCTGCAGGTCGAGCCCGAGACCCTGCTGCGCAGCGAAGGCAACGAGCCGGCGCGGATGGTCGCGAGCCTGGGTGCGCGCGGAGCGGAGCCGCTGCGCAAGCCGATCGAGGCGGTGCTGCCCAGCGACCTCGCGGCCGACGTGCCCTGGCTGGTGCTCGCGGTGGAGGCGGCGCACGGCGAATACCGTGCTGGCGACCAGATCTGGCTGCGCCAGCACGCGCCGGAGGAGGCCGCGCGGCTGATGCACCGCGACGTTCTGGCGCCGCTTCCCGGCGGCCGCTTCGCCTTCGGCCAGCTGATCGCGGCGGATGAAGCGGGCGTCACGCTGCTGCCGCCCGCAGGCGGTGCAGACCGGATCGCGGTGGAACAACCGGCCTGGCTGGCGGTTGCCGAGATGCTGGTCCGCAAGCTCTAGTCGCATGTTAACCCCACGCTAACCCCACGCTAACAGGCGCAGCCTAGCCCGCGATGCACGTCCTCTCGATCGCCACGCTGTTCCCGAACCCGGTGAAGCCCTCGTTCGGGGTCTTCGTGGGCAACCAGATGCGCGCAGTGGCGGCGCGGGGCGAGGTGGAGCTGACCATGGTCAGCCCCATCGGCATCCCGCCCTGGCCCCTGTCGCTTCGCGAATCCTACGTGCGCCTTAAGGACATTCCGGAGACGAGCGACGGCGTCGGTCTGCCCGTCCACTACCCCCAGTTCACCACCTTTCCCAAGGTGGGAGGCGACAGCAATCCCGGGCGCATCGCCCAGGCCGTGCTGCCGCTGGCGCGCCGCCTCCATGCCGAGCGCCCGTTCGATCTCGTCGATGCGCAGTTCTTCTTTCCCGACGGCCCGGCGGCGGCGATCGTCGCGCGCGCACTGGGGCTGCCGCTGACGATCAAGTCGCGCGGGGCGGACATCCACTTCTGGGGCCAGCGGCCGCATGCGCTGAGGCAGATGCTGGCCGCGGCCCACCAGGCGGCCGGGCTCCTGGCCGTGAGCCAGGCGCTGCGCCAGGACATGATCGCGCTCGGCATGCCGGCCGACCGCATCGAGATCCACTACACCGGGCTGGATCGGGAGAAGTTCCACCCGATCGAGCGCGGCGCCGCGCGCGCGCTGGTCTCGGCCATGCCGAACCTGCAGATCTGGTCGGAAGGCCCGCTGCTGGTCACCCCCGGCGCGCTGATCCCGCGCAAGGGACAGGCGCTGGTGATCGAGGCGCTCGTCCACCTGCCCGAGGCGCGCCTCGCGCTCGCCGGCACCGGCGAGGACGAGGCGCGGCTCAAGGCCCTCGCCCGCCAGCTCGGCGTCTACGACCGCGTCCACTTCCTGGGCCTGGTGGACCACGAACTGCTGCCGCACCTGCTGTGCGCAGCCGACGTGCTGGTGCTGCCCTCGGCCAGCGAGGGGCTCGCCAACGTCTGGATCGAGGGGCTTGCCTGCGGGACCCCGATCGTCATTCCCGACATCGGCGGCGCGCGCGAGATCGTGAGCGACGAGAGCGCAGGTCGGATCGCCGCCCGCACGCCCGAGGCGATCGCAGAAGCGGTGAAGCAGATCCTCGCGAATCCGCCCGGCCAGGCGGAGGTGGCGGAGCACGTCAGCCGCTTCTCCTGGGGCGTCAACGCCGAGAACATCGAGCGGTTCTGGAAGGGGGTAATGGGGATCGCGCCGCAAGCGGTGCACACCGGCTATGGCGACGCGGCCGCGTGACGGCTCCCCTTCCCACCTGTGCAAATTGCCAGCGGCGTGGGCCGCGGCACGCCCCTAGCCTCCGCGCCACGAACAAAGCGAGAGGACAGACCCCATGCGCATCATCGTGGCCGGATGGCTGCGTTACGCCGGCGACGACAAGACCTGCGCCGCAATCATCACCGGCGGCGCCGAGCACATCCTCGCCGCCCGCGAGGAGCAAGGCTGCGTCGCCTATACCTGGGCGGTCGACCCCATCGATCCCGGCGTGATCCAGGTCTACGAGGAGTGGGAGAGCGAGGAGGACCTGCTCAGGCACTTCGTCGATCCCGCCTATGCGAAGATGCGCGCCCACCTGGAGACCTACGAGCTCACCGGGTTCGGCGTCCGGCTATACGGAACCTGCGGGGTGGAGCCGGTCTACGGCGAGGACGGCTGGCCGCGCCGCGAGATCTTCGGCGTGACGCTGGAGGACGCGGCCTAGAGCGTCGGTGGGCGCTGCGGCCTGCTGCAAGGCAGGCCGTCAGCCACCAGTTCCTCAACCCTCCGGCGGAATCAGGAAGTCCATCGTGTAACGCTTGGCCTTCCACCCCTCGGGCCTGCGCACGACGTCGAAGTAGTAGCGTCCGTGGACGGTGATGCCGCCGCCCGCCTTGTACCGTCCCATGCCGATCACGTAGGCGCGGATCGAGGCCGCATCACCCTGCCAGTCGGTGATGGCGAAGTTGGTCAGGTAGTGCGCGTGGGCGGCCATCGCGGCGAAGGTGTCGGCGAAGAAGGCGCGGATCTCGTCGTGGCCGACGAGGCTGGGAAAGCCGATGCCGGACAGGTCGAACACCGCGTCCTCGGCGAAGACAGCGCAGATGCCGTCGAGGTCGTGGAGGCTGTCCACGGCATGGGCATAGGCGACGAGCAGGTCCTGGATCGCCAAGCGATCCTCGATGGGGCAGTCGGTCAAGGCTTTCTCCGTGTCAGGACGCCGGGGTGGGGAAGCCGGGCCGGATCGGGTCGGTAACGCCGTCCCAGCCCTGCGCGGCCTCGGCGATGCGGGCGAAGAACTCGCTCTGCGCCCGGTTCTCTTCGATCAGCTCGATCATGCAGCCGATCGCCGGCGTGGCGTCGATGTAGCTGAAGCGGAAGCCGCCGAAGGTGCCGTCCACCGCCGCCACGAAGCCCTGCCTGCGATAATGCGCATAAGCGGCCTCGTAGTCGCCGGTGTAGACGGCCAGATGGTGGAACCCGCCCTGCCCCTTGGCGATGGTGTCGCGATAGGCGGAGACGCTGTCGCAATGCTGCTGGACCAGCTCGACCTGCACGCCGCCCGACTGCGCGATGGCGACCGAGAAGTCGAGCCCCGCGGCAGGCTGGCCCCGGTAGCCGTACTCCTCCAGCACCACGTGCGGCACTTCCAGGAACGGGCCGATCCCGGTGGTGCGGATCCAGTTCCTGCAGGCGCTCTCCAGGTCCTCGACCATGAAGGCGACCTGCATGACGTGCGGTCCCGACACCCCGGGCGCGGGGATCACGCCTCTTCGCCGGCGGGCGCACCCTTGACGTAGTCGTCGAGCAGTTCGTGGAAGCGCTGGATGCGCTTCTCCTGCCCGGGCAGAATGCAGCCCTTGAACCCGCGCGAGTTGAGCCCCTGCTGCTGGCTGGTGCCGATCGAGAGGTCCTGGTCCGCCACGTAGCCGACCGAGACGCCGTCGCCGTAGACCGAATGGCGCGCGACCGCGTCGTGTTCCAGCGGCAGCATGCCGAGCGGCGTGAAGACCTCGTCCATGCCCTCCACCGGCGGATAGAGGCACCAGTGCTGGAACACGCACTTCTCGGGATCGGTCGGGTGCGGCTCGGTGCGCAGGACCTGGAGCTGCTCCGGGCTCATGGTGAGCGTCAGGTTGGGGAACAGCGTGCAGTGGAAATAGTCCACCAGCTGCTGGTCGCTCATGTTCTCGTAGTTGGTGTAGCCACGCGCAGGCCCCAGGCGGCGCTTGGCGGCAATGATCGCCTCGCGCAGGTCGCCGGTGCGGCCGTTGTACTCGTCCGGGTCGATGCCCCAGGCGCGCGCCGCTTCACCCAGCGGAGCCGGGACTTCGGTGGTGTGGTAGTCGACCCGGGTGGTGGCCTGGTGCCCCTTCATCCACATCGAGTTGTGGCCCGAGGGGTACATCTCGAACAGCGTGTCGGGCAGGCCGTCGTTGATGAACGTCGCCAGCTCGGGGTGGATGGTCGGCAGGTGGTAGCTCTCGTTGAAGTTGTCGCGGATGATCTTCCAGTTGAACTCGCAATCGGCCGAGACCTTGAGCACGCGGACCCAGTTGTCGATGCCGTATCCGGCCAGCCGCTCGGGGAACGGCGCGAGCCACTCGTGCAGCGGGGCGACGTCGTCGTCCATGCACCAGAACACGAAGGGACCCCAGGTCTCGCAGCGCAGTTCCGAAAGGTGGACCCTGCCGCAGGGGCTGCCGCCCTCGAAGTCGTCCGGATCCTGCACCTTCGCCAGCGTGCCGTCGAGATCGAAGGTCCAGTTGTGATAGCCGCACACGATCCGGGGCACGCTGGTGAGATCGCCCAGCACCAGCCGGTTCCCGCGGTGGGGACAGGCGTTGTAGAAGGCCTTGATCCCGCCATCCTCCTGGCGGACCATGATGACCGATTCCTTGGCGAAGTTGTGGCGGATGATGTCGCCCGGCTCCTCCAGTTCGGCGAGGACCCCGCCCAGGTGCCAGACCTTGGGCCAGAGGTTCTCCATCTCGGCATCCATCCACGCCTTGGACGTGTAGCGGTCGGCGGTGATCGGGTCGCCGCGCACCGGTGGGTCGAACTCCTGCGAGTAGCGGGAGACCTTGGTCTGGATGTTCATGGGCCCGGGTTCCTGTGCTGTCGTTCTAATTCTGAGGCTGCGTCTGGCTGGGGTCCGCACCCCGGCGGCCGCCGCGCGGCGCACCGGGGTTGGCGGCGAAGAAGTCGAGCGTGCCCGGATCGTCCTTGACCCAATCGGTCACCAGCGTGCGGCGCACGATGCGCCACTCGCCGTCGCGGCAGGCGTAGGCGTCCAGGTAGCGGCCGGCGATGAAGAGGTCGCGCACGCCGCCGTCGTCCTGCGGGGCGGAGTGCCAGGCCTGGAAGTACCATTCCCCGGTGGCGGTCTCGCCGTGGATGGCGAGGCGCGACTGGCCCAGCAGGTGGTGCGTCGCGCCCATGTCGGCGAGGAAGCCCTGTGCGAAGGCGACAAACGCGTCGGCACCGCCCTTCATCAGGCCGCAGTCGATCTCGGCATCGTCGTGGAAGGCGCTGCGCTGCAGCTCCGGATCGAGCCGGTCGAGCCCGCGCATGTAGCGCGCCGCCGCATCCGCGATGTCGCGCCGGGCGGCCAGGTCGCGCACCTCGGCCTCGAGATCGAAGCGGGTTCCGGTCAGCGCGTCCAAGGGCCGGCCCTCCAGACGGAATGCGCGCGTATGCTGGGCATGTCTTCTCCACTCTCCCGTTCGCGACCGGGGCGCGTCTGCTTGCCGCACGCCTCCTGTCGCCGGGCAGCCGTCGAAACAAACCGACTCAACTGCCGGTTTTTTTATGCTACCATCGCGCCCTGCCGCTCACCTGCGACTTAGGCTAGGTTCCCGTGTGCGAACGCGGGGCGCAGTACCGCGGAGAAACGGGAAAGGACGGATGAAGGCTCAGTCGCTGCAGGATCGCATGCTCTGTGCGCTCATGCCCGAGCTGCACGGCGAAGGCGCGCAGGACCGCGCGTCCGAGAAGTGGCAGCAGCGCAAAAGCGCGCTGATGCGCGAGAGGCTGGTCTCGGCTGCGATCGACCGGTTGGTGGAGAACGGCTACCCCGGCCTCACCACCGCGGCCGTGGCCGCCGCCTGCGAGGTCTCGCGCGGGGCGATGCACCATCATTTCCAGACGCGCATGGAACTGGTCGCCGCCGTGGTCGACCACGTGGTGTACCATCGCATGCGGACCTTCCTTGCCGACTACTTCGACGCCGTGGAGCGGCGGTGCGACGAGCCGATGATCGAGCTCGCCTGCGAGGCGCACTGGCGCTCGGTGCAGACGCGCGACTACGCGGCGTGGCTGGAGCTCGCCCTGGCGGCGCGCACCGATGGCGAGCTCGCCGCGATCTTCGAGCCGGCCGCGCGCCGCTACGACGCGGTCTGGACCAGCGAGATGATCGAGGCCTTCCCCCAGTGGCGCGAGGACTGGGAGAACCTCAAGCTGGCGCACGACTTCACCAGCGCCATCCATGCCGGCATGCTGCTGCACCAGCCGATCTTCGCCAGCGAGCCGCGCATGGACCGCCTGCGCCGGTTCGCGGCTCGCACGATGCAGGAACTGGCGGAGAGCAGCAGGCCCAGGCACGCGGGCTGAGAGGGCGAACCGGGCGACGTTCTCTCCAAAGTCACAGGTGTCCCCACGCGCGCCGCTCTTCCAGACTTGGCCCGACAGCGAATCCCGGGAAGCGGGACCGAATGGAAGGAACCTGATGGCGAACGTGGCAATCACCGGAGCGGGACGCGGCATCGGCCTCGAACTCGCCAGACAGCACTTCGACCGCGGCGACCGCGTCTTCGCGCTGGTTCGCAATCCCGAGAGCGCGCGCGCGCTGCAGGATCTTGCCGCCGGGGCGGGCGGGCGGCTGAGCGTGCATGCGATGGACGTCGCCAGCAACGCCTCGGTGGCGTCGGGGGCGGCCGACACCGGTGAGGCGGCGATCGACCTGCTCTACAACGTCGCGGGCGTGTCCGGCCGGACCGAGCCCCAGCTGGACGGCATCGACTGGGACGACTTCGACCAGGCGATCGAGATCATGCTCAAGGGCCCGTTGCGCGTGCTCAGTGCCTTTCTGCCGCGGCTGGGTGCCGGATCGAAGGTCATCAACTTCTCCAGCCAGCTCGGCGCTTCGACCTGGCCTTACGGCGGCTACTGGCCCTACGCGGCGACCAAGGCCGGGCTCAACCGGCTGATGCGCTCGGTCGCGTTCGACTTGCGCGAGCGCGGCATCGTCGTCGGCCTCGTCCATCCCGGCTACGTGCAGACCGACATGGGTGGCCCTGGCGCCGACATCACCCCACAGGAAAGCGCCGCCTCGATCGTCCGCCTCGCCGACGGCTGGACACTCGAGGAGACGGGCGAGTTCTACAAGTGGAACGGCGAAAAGCACGCCTGGTAGGGAGAGGCAGCATGGCGTTCACCGGCCCGCTGGAGGACCGCGTCCTCATCCGCGAACTGCTCGATACGTATGCCCACGGCGTCATGACGCGCGACGTGGAGACCTGGGCCTCCACCTGGGCCGACGACGCCTTCTGGGCCCTGCCCGAGTTCCCCGATCTGGGCGGGTTCTCGGGCAAGGCGGCAATCGTCGCCGGTTGGTCCGAATCGATGAAGACCTATGGCCTGGGCGGCCAGGCCGCGAAGCCGATGGTCTACGTCGCCCATCCCGGCGAGATCCGGGTGGAGGGCGACCGCGCGACGGCGATTTCCTACACCTCGGAGATCTTCGAGGATCCCGCCTCGGGCAAGACCCTGCGCCTGCGCGGCCGCTACGTCGACGAGCTGGCGAAGCAGGACGGGGCCTGGCTGTTCACCCGCCGCGAATACACGACCTTCGACGCGCGCGAGGACTGACCCCTCGCGCGCGTCGCGCCTTCGCTCACATCCCGAGCTGGTCGAACATCTGGGCCGATAGCCCGGTGAGATGGTCCATGAACTGGGCGTGGGTGCCTTCGGCCTCGGCCTTGCGGAAGCCCTGCACGCGCTCGACCAGGACCTCTTCCGGGGTGGGCTCGCGCGCGAACAGCGCCATCACCTCGTCCGCGAAGGCGTCCAGGGGTTGGTAGCCTTCGCGCGTGCGCTGGCCCGGGGTGAGGTCGGTCTGGACCGCGGGCGGCGCCAGCTCGATCACCTCGACCCGGCCGCGCAGCATCTCGCGAAGGGACTGGGTGTAGCTGTGCATCGCCGCCTTGGTCGCGCTGTAGGTGGGTGTTCCCGGCAACGGCACGAAGGCGAGGCCGGAAGTCACGTTGACGATCACTCCGTCGCCGCGCGCGACGAGGTGATCGACCAGCGCGTCGATCAGGCGGATCGGGCCGAGCAGGTTGGTGGTGATGGTCGCCTCGGCGTCGGCGAGGTCGCGCGCGCGGTCCAGCCGCTCGTAGCGCATGATGCCGGCGTTGTTGACCAGCACGTTGAGGTCGGGGAACCGCTCCCGCACTTGCGCGGCGAAGGCTGCGACCCCCTCGGCACTCTCCACGTCGAGCGCGATCGCATGCATGTTGGCGCGGCCGGCGCAGGCGGCTTCGAGCGCGTCCAGCCGGCGCCCGGCGACCACGACGGTGTTGCCCAGGTCATGGAAGCGCTGCGCCAGCGCCTCGCCGATGCCCGACCCGCCGCCGGTGATGAGGATGGTATTTCCGGTGCTCTTCATGGGACGCTCCCTTGGTTGACGCCCCCATGTAGCGCTGCGTCGCCGATCGGTAAGGAGGGGCCGGCCATATCCGGCGAATTTTTCATGGCTGGCAGGCGCGCTGGCGTATGAGGCGGACTGGTGTTACCCTTCGCCCGAGAACGGGAGCGAGATCATGCCAGCCAAGCACGTGTTCTTGTGGATTGCCACCGCCTTTCTGATCGCGTTCAATGGCGCCGCCGCCTTGGCGCACGCCCCCGACCTCACGCGACTCGCACTGGGGCTGACCGGGCTTATTGCCACCGCCGTCGTCCTGATCGGCATCTGGAGTGGCCTGCGGGCCATCCGCCCCGCCTCCTAGCCACCGTCGGACCCGCTGCTTTGCCGGCGCAGTTCGGGGCCAGCCAGGCCGCCCTCAGCCGAGCAGGCCGCGCAGCCGGTCCATGGCGCTGCGCCGGGCGAGGCGCTCGGGAACGAAGACCACCGGCACCGCCCTGCCCTCCAGCAGGTCGGCCACGCTGATCTGCTCCTTGAGCGCGATGCCGCAGCGGTCGGCACTGCGCCAGCGGACTTGGCCCCGCAGGACATGGCCGCCGATGTCGAGCTCTACCATCGTGCCGCGCGGCGGCGGCGCTTCCACGGCGGCCAGCACGCCCCGTGCCGAGGCATTGGTCAGCGTCGCTTCGGCGAGCCGGTCCCCGATGCGCAAGGTCGCCTTCACCGCGACGACGGTGCGCGTTTCCATGCGCTGCCTGTGAATGAACATGCTCGCCGTCCCCCATCGAACCCGTGCGAGCGTGCTAGGCGCGAGTACCTAATATGCCGTTAAGCCGCCGGCGGGAGCGCGCCCGAAGGCTGCCCCCGCCACGACCGCTCAGGCCGCCTTCTTGCGCAGTCGCCAGGCGTGGAGCAGCGGCTCGGTATAGCCGTTGGGCTGCTCGACACCCTTGAACACCAGCTCGCAGGCCGCCTGGAAGGCCATGCTCGTCTCCCAGTTGCCCGCCATCGGCTCGTAGAGCGGATCGCCCGCGTTCTGCGCGTCGACCTTGGCCGCCATGCGGCGGAGCGAATCCATCACCTGGTCGGGCGTGCAGACGCCATGGAGCAGCCAGTTGGCCATGTGCTGGCTGGAGATCCGCAGCGTCGCGCGGTCTTCCATCAGGCCGACGTCGTTGATGTCCGGCACTTTGGAGCAGCCGACGCCCTGGTCGATCCAGCGCACGACGTAGCCGAGCAGCCCTTGCGCGTTGTTGTCCAGCTCCTCGCGCACCTCCTCCTCGGACCAGTTGGTCCCGTCCGCCAGCGGCACCGAGAGCAGCAGGTCGAGACCGGGCACCGCCTCGGCGGCGATCTCCTCGCGCAGCCCGAACACGTTGACCTCGTGATAGTGCATCGCGTGGAGCGTGGCCGCGGTCGGCGACGGCACCCAGGCGGTGTTGGCGCCGGTGCGGGGATGGCCGATCTTCTGCACCATCATGTCACGCATCATGTCGGGTGCGGCCCACATGCCCTTGCCGATCTGCGCCACGCCCGACAGCCCGTGGCGCAGGCCGATGGCGACGTTGCGCTTCTCGTAGGCCTGGATCCACGCCGAGCCCTTGATCGCGGCCTTGCGGATCATCGGCCCCGCCCGCATCGAGGTGTGGATCTCGTCGCCGGTGCGGTCGAGGAAGCCGGTGTTGATGAACACGATGCGATCGCGCACCGCGTGGATGCAGGCGGCAAGATTGGCCGAAGTGCGCCGTTCCTCGTCCATCACGCCCACCTTGATGGTGTGGCGCGAGAGGCCGAGCAGGTCCTCGACCGCATCGAACAGATCGTTGGTGAAGGCGCATTCCTCGGGCCCGTGCATCTTGGGCTTGACGATGTAGATGCTGCCTTCGCGGCTGTTGCGGTAGGTCGTCAGGCCCTTGACGTCCTGCGCCGAGATGGCGCTGGTGATGACCGCATCCATGATCCCCTCGGGAATCTCCGAGCCGTCCGCCAGGAGGATTGCGGGATTGGTCATCAGGTGGCCGACGTTGCGCACGAACAGCAGCGAGCGGCCGGGCATCAGCGCCTCCTCCCCGCTGGGCAGGGTGACCACCTTGTCGGGTGCCAGCGCGCGCGTCATCGACGCCCCGCCCTTCTCGAACGTGTCCGTCAGGTCGCCGCGGATCACGCCCAGCCAGTTGGCATAGGCGGCGCGCTTGTCCTCGGCATCGACCGCCGCGACCGAATCCTCGAGATCGACGATGGTGGTGAGCGCTGCCTCCAGCACGATGTCGGAGATGCCCGCCCTGTCGCTGCTGCCGACGGGGCTTTCGGGGTCGAACACCACTTCCAGCGTCAGGCCGTTGTTGCTGAACAGCAGCCCCTTCTCGGTCTCGCCCAGGAACTGGCGCTCGTCGGCGAGTTCGAGCACCTCGGGGTCGTCAAGGTCGGCCCAGGAGCCGGCCTTGAGCGGCACCGCCCGGTCGAGGAAGGTGCGCCCCGCGGCGATCACCGCCGCGCCGCGGACCGGATCGTAGCCCTTGCCCTGAGCCGGCGCGGCGTCGAGCGCGTCGGTGCCGTACCAGGCGTCGTAGAGGCTGCCCCACCGGGCATTCGCCGCGTTGAGCAGGAACCGCGCGTTGAGCACTGGCACGACCAGCTGCGGGCCGGCCATCGTCGCGATTTCGGGGTCGACCCCGGTGGTGCCGATGGTGAAGGCGCCGGGCTCGGGCACGAGGTAGCCGATCTCGCGCAGGAAGGCCTGGTACGCGCCCGGGTCGATCGGCTTGCCGGCGCGCTCGCCGTGCCACGCGTCGATCTGCGCCTGGAGCCTGTCGCGGGTTTCCAGCAGCGCCCGGTTGCGCGGGGCGAACTGCGCCACCAGCGCCGCGAAGCCCCGCCAGAACGCGGCGGCGTCCTGCCCGATGGGGGGCAGCACCTGCTCCTCCACGAACCGCGCCAGCTCCGCGTCGACCTGGAGCCCCGAACGATCAATCCTGTCCGTCATACCTTCCTCGCACTGATTCGACTGCCGCGCCCATGTTCCGGCGCGCGGCATTCACGACAATCGTCATACTGACCTGGGGAAGGATCGGGAGCGATATGGCCCATGGCGTCGGCCTTGGCAACATCGGTCGCTCGCTGGCGGCACTGCGTCCGATCCGGGGATAACCCGGATTTACCCGGAGCGTCGGTCGGCCTTACACCAAGGCCCCGGTCGAGCATCGCCGGTCAAGGGAACAGCCCCTTGGCACGGACGTTGCTTAACCCTGACCAGTTCACAGGGATTGGCTATGCTCCGCAAATTGGGTCGCCTGTTCATCATCAAGACGAACTGGGAAGCCTACATGATCATCTACGCCCTGGCCCTCGGCGCGGTGGAGCGCGGCAGCGTCTATCTCACCCGCTTTCCCGGCTGGGGCGGACGGCTGCTGTTCCTCGCCTGCACGGGCGCGGTGTTCATGGCCGGCGCCAAGATCCTCGACTGCCTCAAGTTCGAGAAGGCGGCCCGGCTCGCCCGGATCGACACGCCCGCACTCTCCTCCCTGCCGGAAGGTGGGCAGGCACCGGCGCGCGAGGTCGCCTGACACGCGCCCGCTGCGCGGCGGGTCCGATCCTGGAACATGTTGGAAGGTGGGGTGATTCTGTTGACAGGCTCACCCCGGGCCCCTGGAATCCGCTTCTGTTACCCGGTGGGTCCAACCGTGTTCTGGCTTTGTAACGTCAGGGCGTTAGCCCCTAGAATTACGCTGCGAGAGCAAGTGCTTCGTTGTCGTTGGCACTTATGAGTTTTGAGCCTTGAACGGGTTACTCAGCCCGGACGAAAACACCGCTTTTCAACACACGTCGATCCTAGTTCGGCCCCGTCATCACCCCTGCGACAACAGGGTTGTCCCGTTCGGGACGGGTGATGGTGGAGCCGCCGGGTACCGCCCCCGGGTCCGCTGCGTCTATTGCACGGGGCAATTTATCGTCATAGCCGACCGAGGCCGGCAAGGACCCATATAGGCGATCGTCGCTGAATGTGAAGTGACTGCGTGGACAGGCGATTTCACGCCTTCGGAGTGCGGCGCAGCTCCTCGAGGATCTCCTTCAGCGTCTCCAGCTGCGGGTCGACCGGAGCCGCCGGCGCGGCCGCCTCGGCCGCCTGCTTCTGCTCCTTGTGGACCGCGTCGACCATCTTGTTGACCGAACGCAGCAGCAGGAACAGCACCATCGCGATGATGAGGAAGTTGACCACCTGCGTGACGAAGTCGCCGTAGCCAATCATCGGCACGCCGGCGGATTTCAGCGCCGCATAGTCGGTCAGGCTGCCCTTGTAGTCGGGTGGCACCTGCCCCAGGCGCACGAAGTACTTGGAAAAGTCGATGTCGCCGAAGGCCCAGCCGATCACCGGCATGATCATGTTCTCGTTGAGCGCGGTGACGATCTTGCCGAACGCCGCGCCGATCATCACGCCGACCGCGAGATCGAGCACGTTGCCACGGGCGATGAACTTCTTGAATTCGTCGAACAATGCCATGCGGGTAGAGGTCCTTCTTGGGAGCGGGAGGGGAGGTGCAGCCTGCGATGTGGCATAGTCGCCGCAGCCCCTCAAACGTTTGTTGCCCCTCGGCTCGGGCGGACCCGCTTGATCCGACAGGGCGGCGCGCTATCTATCGCGGGTGGAAGCGCCGGTGCCGCCGGCGTCCAGAGGAGGAACGAAGCCGATGACGCTCTCCAACGCCGCCCGCCGTGGCCGCACCGTCCTGGTCCTTGCGGGCGCGATGGCGCTGGCCGCCTGCGGCTTCAACTCGGTGCCGACCAAGCAGGAAGCCGCCAAGGCCAAGTGGGCCGACGTCGAGGCCGCCTTCCAGGAGCGCGCCAACCTCGTCCCCAACCTGGCCGCGGTGGCCAAGGGCGCGGCCGAGCAGGAGAAGTCGATCCTCGTCGGCGTGACCGAAGCGCGCGCCAAGGCCACCTCGATCCAGGTCACGGCCGAGGATCTCGACGATCCGGCCAAGATGGAGCAGTTCCAGCAGGCCCAGGCGGCCCTGGGCGCCAACATCGGCCGTCTGCTGGCCAGCGTGGAAGCCTATCCGGACATCAAGTCGAACACCAACTACCAGATGCTCCAGAGCCAGCTCGAAGGGCAGGAGAACCGCATCCGCGTCGCCATCCGCGACTACAATGGCGCGGTGCAGGACTATAACACCGAAGTGCGCACCTTCCCGTCGATGATCGGCGCGCGCCTGCGCGGCGCGGAGCCGCTGGTGCCGTACAAGTCGGTCACGCCCGGAGCGAACGTCGCTCCCGACCTCCAGGGGAAGCTCTAAGCCGCGATGGCCCGGGTCGGGGCCGTCTGGCTGGCCGCATTGCTGGTCGTCTGCGCTCTGCCGGGGGGCTCCTCCCCGGCGTGGGCGCAGACGTTCCCCAAGCTCACCGGCCGCGTCGTGGACGCCGCCAACATCATCCCCGATGCCGAGGAAGCGCAGCTCACCCAGAAGCTGGCGGCGCTCGAGACGCAGTCGCGCCGCCAGCTCGTGGTGGCGACCGTGCCGGACCTTCAGGGCTACGAGATCTCGGACTACGGCTACCGGCTGGGCCGCGCCTGGGGGCTGGGCGACAAGGCCCGCAACGACGGCGCCGTCCTCCTGGTCGCGCCCAACGAGCGCAAGGTGCGCATCGAGGTCGGCTACGGCCTGGAAGGCACGCTCACCGACGGGCTCAGCGTGCTCATCATCAACGGTCAGATCCTGCCGCGGTTCAAGGCGGGCGACATGCCGGGCGGCATCGCCGCGGGCACCGACGCGATCATCCGCCAGCTCACCCTGCCGCCCGAGCAGGCGCAGAAGATCGCCGCCGAAGCCGACCGCCAGCGCGAAGCGCGCGGCGGCGGCGTGCCGATCGGGACGATCATCTTCCTGCTGTTCATCCTCTTCTTCTTCGTGCTTCCCGTCCTCCGCTCCGTCGGCGGAGGCGGCCGACGTCGCCGGCACCGCGGGTTCGGCGCCCCGATCGTCTGGATTCCCGGCGGCTTCGGAGGCGGCGGCAGCAGCTGGGGTGGCGGAGGCTGGGGCGGCGGCGGCGGCTTCTCCGGCGGCGGCGGCAGCTTCGGCGGCGGCGGCGCGAGCGGGAGCTGGTAAGACCATGGCGAATCCCAAGTACCTCACCGAGGCGGATCACCAGCGCGTCAGCGCCGCGGTGGCGGAGGCCGAACTGCTCAGCTCGGGCGAGATCGTGACCATCCTGGCAGACCGCTCGGACGGCTATACCGACGTGGCGCTGGCCTGGTCGGCACTGGTCGCGTTGCTCGCCCTCGCCGCGCTGGCGATCGCGCCGGACTTTGCGATGGGGCTTTACGACCGCCTCCTGGCGGACTGGGGGCACGAGTGGACCCCGCGCATGATCCTCTCGCTGGCGCTGGGCGTCGCGACGATCAAGTTCGCGGCGATGATGCTGCTGCAGCTCTGGCAGCCGCTCAAGTTCTTCCTCGTCCCCGCGCCGATCCGCACCTTGCGCGTCCACGACCGCGCCCAGCGCGCGTTCCGGATCGGGGCGGAGCGGCGAACCACCGGGCGCACCGGCATCCTCATCTACCTGTCGATGCGCGAGCACCGCGCCGAGATCGTCGCCGACGAGGCGATCGCCACGAAGGTCGATCCGGGCGTATGGGGCGACGCGATGAGCGCCATGCTCGCCGAGCTGCGGCAGGGCCGTACCGCCGACGCCATGATCGCGGCCGTGGGCCAGGTCGGCGCCGTCCTTGCCGCGCACGTCCCCCGCCGCGAGGGCGACATCAACGAACTTCCCGACAGGCTGATCGAAGTATGACCACGACGCTTTCCGACCACCACGATGCCGACAAGCCCGAAGAGGTCATGTGGGAAGGCCGCTTCATCACCGCCAAGCGGCGCGGCCGGTGGGAATACGTCAGCCGCTCGCGCGGGATCCACGCGGCGGTGATCCTGGCGATCGACGAGGCGGACCACGTCATCCTCGTCCAGCAGTACCGCGTGCCGCTCGGCAGCTTCAGCATCGAACTGCCGGCAGGGCTGGTCGGCGACAACGAGGACGGCGAGGATGCCGCGGTCGCCGCCGCGCGCGAGCTGGAGGAGGAGACCGGCTACCGCGCCGGCCGGATCGAGAAGGTGGGCGAATTCCATTCCTCTCCGGGCATGGTCAGCGAGAGCTTCACCCTGTTCCGCGCGCACGACCTGGTGAAAGTCGGCGAAGGCGGCGGGGTCGAGAGCGAGGACATCGTCGTGCGCCGGGTGCCGCTCTCGGGCATCACCGAAGCGGTCGCGGGCTGGCGGGCGGAAGGTGTCGCCATGGACGTCAAGCTGCTGGCGCTGCTGGGCCCGTCCCTGCTCGCCTGATGCGCACGCGCCCGGGCATCTGCCGGCGCAAGCGACGCTTCGCCACCGAGGACGCCGCCCTGCAGGTGGCGGCAGGCGCCACTGTTGCGCTGCGGCCCTACAAGTGCGGGCTGTGCCGCCAGTACCACCTCACCAGCCGCACCAAGGGCATGAAGCTGCCCGGCTTCGAGCGCGAGCGACGGGCAGTTCAGGGCCGGGCTTGACGGGCGAACACCAGGGCATTCCTCAGCGGGGCGATGTGCCATGCCGGCCTGTTTCCCCTCACCGCCTGCGAGGAGGGGCAGGCGGTGAGGGTGGCCGGCCCCCCGCCTCAAAGCGTGGTGAAGATCGCGCCGAAGTCCTTGCCGCCGTTTCCGGCCTCCACGAAGGCCTCATAGATCCGGGTGGCATGCTCGCCCATCGGGACCGTCGCGCCGGCGGTGCCCGCACCGGCCATCGCGAGGCGCAGGTCCTTGAGCATCAGCGCCGAGGCGAAGCCGCCGGCGTAGTCGTTGTCCGCCGGGCTCGCGGCGCCGACGCCGGGGGCGGGCGTGTAGTCGTTGAGCGACCAGCAGTAGCCGGTGGACTTGGAGCTGATCTCGTAGAACTTCTGCGGATCCAGACCCGCCTTCCCGGCCAGCGCGAGCGCCTCGCAGGTGCCGATCATGTGGATCGCCAGCAGCATGTTGTTGCACATCTTGGCCACCTGCCCCGCGCCGGTCTCGCCGGCGTGGATCACGGCCTTGGCCATGGGCTCGAGCACGGCCTTGGCCCGCTCGAAGGCCGTCTCGCTGCCGCCGACCATGAAGGTCAGGGTGCCGCCATTGGCCGCCGCGATGCCGCCCGAGACGGGCGCATCGACCATCTCGTGCCCCGCCGCCTGTGCCAGCCCCGCCACTTCGCGCGCGGTCTCAAGGTCGATCGTCGAGCAATCGAGGAACAACGCGCCCTGCGGCGCCTTGCCGATCACGTCGGCGGTGTAGACGGCGCGCACGATGCCGCCGTTGGGCAGCATCGTGACCACCGCATCGACGCCCGAAACGGCTTGCGGGACGGTGGTGAACGTTGCGCATCCGCTCTCGCCCGCCCGGGCCAGCGCTTCGGCGGACAGGTCGAAGGCGCAGACCTCGTGCCCCGCCTTGACGAGGTTCGCGGCCATGCCGCCGCCCATGTTGCCAAGGCCGATGAATGCGATCTTCATGTCCGTCTCCCGCTGAAAATGCCGGGCACCTAACCCGGCGGGCCGCGAAGGATAGCCCGCCAAAAGGCCAGCCGCCCTCGCCGCGCCCTTCGGTTCGTTACTTGCCCTTCCACACCCCGGCGCGCTTCTCGACGAAGGCGGCCATGCCTTCGGCCTTGTCCTCGGTGGCGGTGAGGACCTGGAACATGCGGCGCTCCAGCACCAGCCCGGTGTCGAGCGTGGTCTCGAACGCGAGGTTGACCATTTCCTTGTTCATCATCGCCGCC
The DNA here is from genome assembly GCF_042432915.1 of Novosphingobium soli. NCBI lineage: Bacteria > Pseudomonadati > Pseudomonadota > Alphaproteobacteria > Sphingomonadales > Sphingomonadaceae > Novosphingobium > Novosphingobium soli. The sequence goes on along the minus strand of NZ_JBHLWK010000009.1, from coordinate 42,790 downwards.
AGCGGCGGCATCGCCGCGATCGTCTCGGCCGACTTGAGCGCGGTCTCCAGCAGCGATGCGAGCGGCACCACCTGGCTCACCAGCCCGGCGCGCTCGGCCTCGGCCGCGTCCATCATGCGTCCGGTGAGGCACATGTCCATCGCCTTTGCCTTGCCGACGGCCCGGGTCAGGCGCTGCGATCCGCCCATGCCCGGCGCGACGCCGAGCTTGATCTCGGGCTGGCCGAAGCGCGCGTTTTCCGAAGCGATGATGAAGTCCGCCATCATCGCGAGCTCGCAGCCACCGCCCAGCGCGAAGCCGTTGACCGCGGCGATCCAGGGCTTGCGCGTGGTCTTGACGATGCGGCTGGTCCAGCCGGCGAAGAAATCCTCGGCGTAGAACTCGGCGCTGGGCTTGTCCGACATCTCCTTGATGTCCGCGCCCGCGGCGAAGGCCTTCTCGCCCGAGCCGGTCAGGACCGCGCAGCCCTGCGACGGATCGGCCTCGAACGCCGCGAAGGCCTCGATCAGGTCGGCCAGCACTTGCGAGTTCAGCGCGTTGAGCGCCTGCGGACGGTTGAGCGTGATGAGCGTGACGGCGCCCTTCTGCTCGACCAGGATCGTTTCGTACGTGCTCATAGGGGCTTCCATTCCTCTTCGGGGGAAAGCGGCGCGAAGATCGCGTCCAGCATGTCTTCGGTCACGCCCTCGGGCGCGGCGGGGCTCCACTTGGGGTTCTGGTCCTTGTCGACGATCACCGCGCGCACGCCCTCGGCAAAATCGGGGAGGACGAGAACGCGGCTGCCGATGCGGTATTCCATCGCCATGTTCTGGGCGAAGGTCTCCAGTGCCAGCGATTCCTCCAGCTGGCGCAGCGAGACCTTGCAGGCCTGCGGGCTCTTGGTGCGCAGCGTGGCAAGCTCCTTCGCCGCCCACTCGCCGTCGTCGCTCTCCAGCGAGGCGAGAACCTGTTCCAGCGTGTCGAACGCGAAGTGCCGGCGGATCGCCCCCGCCTGTGCCGCGATCCGCGGTTCGGGCGCCTTGGTCGCCAATGCCGCCAGGACGCCGCCGGCCTCATGCCCGGCGGCGATCCGGCTCTTGGCTTCCGCGAGTGCCTCGGACGGCAGGTAGTGCGTGGCGAGCCCGGCCCACAGGCACTCCGCCCCGTCGAAGCGGGCGCCGGTCAGCGCCAGGAACCGGCCGACGCGGCCGTCGAGGCGCGAGAGATACCAGCCGCCGCCGACGTCCGGGAACAGGCCGATGCCGGTCTCGGGCATCGCGTAGCGGGTGTTCTCGGTGGCGACGCGGAAGCGTGCCGGCTGCGAGATGCCGACGCCGCCGCCCATGGTGATCCCGTCCATGAAGGCGACGATCGGCTTGGGATAGGTGAAGAGCTGGTGGTTGAGCCGGTATTCCTCGTGGAAGAAGCGGCGCCCCGCCGCGCCCCCGTCGGTCAGCGCCGACTGGCGCAGCAGGTTGATGTCACCGCCCGAGCAGAAGCCGCGGCCCTCGGCGTGCTCGATCAGCACCACCTTGACGGCATCGTCGTCCACCCACGCGGCCAGTTGCGCGATCATCGCCTCGCACATGTCGAGCGTCAGCGCGTGGATCGCCTTGGGCCGGTTGAGCGAGACGATCCCCGCCACGCCTTCGCGGCGGAACAGCACTTCGTCGGTCATGGGTCCCCCTTCCCCGGTCATTTTAGCAGGTCGCGGCCGATAATCATGCGCATGACCTCGTTGGTGCCCTCGAGGATGCGATGGACGCGCAGGTCGCGCCAGAAGCGCTCGATCGGATAGTCCTTGAGATAGCCGTAGCCCCCGAAGACCTGCAGCGCACGGTCCACCACCGAAGAGCCGGTGTCGGTCGCCATCAGCTTGGCCATGGCCGAGAAGCGCGTCTTGTCCGGCGCGCCGGCGGAGACCTTGGCGGCGGCGAGGTAGAGCAGCGCGCGGGCGGCCTCCAGCTCGGCGGCCATGTCGGCCAGGCGGAACTGGGTGTTCTGGAACTCGGCGATGGGCTGGTCGAACTGCCGGCGGTCCTTGGCGTATTGGATCGCCTCGTCGAGGCAGCGCTGCGCCCCGCCCAGCGAGCAGGCGCCGATGTTGAGACGCCCCCCGTCGAGGCCCGCCATCGCGAACTTGAAGCCGTCGCCCTCGGCACCGACCCGGTTCTCGGCGGGGATGCGCGCGTCCTCGAAGATGACCTGCGCGGTGGGCGAGGCGTTCCAGCCGAGCTTCTTCTCCGGCGCGCCGAAGCTGACGCCGGGCGTGTCCTTGTCGACCACGAAGCAGGAGATGCCGCGCGACTTGTGCTCGCCGGTGCGCGCCATCACCACGTAGACGTCGTTGACGCCGCCGCCCGAGATGAACTGCTTGGTGCCGTTGAGAACATACGCATCGCCCTCGCGCCGCGCCGTCGTCTTGAGCGCCGCGGCGTCGGACCCGGACCCGGGTTCGGTCAGGCAGTAGGAGACGATCTTCTCCATCGTCACCAGCGCGGGCAGGTAGCGATCCTTGAGCTGCTGGTCGCCGAAGGTGTCGATCATCCACGCGCCCATGTTGTGGATCGAGATGTAGGCGCTGGTCGCCGGGCAGCCGTAGGACATCGCTTCCATGATGAGCGCCGCGTCGAGCCGCGACAGGCCGATGCCGCCGCTCTCCTCAGTGACGTAGATCGCCCCGAAGCCCAGCTCGCCCGCCGCCTTCCAGACGTCGACCGGATAGTGGTGCGCCTCGTCCCACTCCGCCGCAAAGGGCGTGATGCGGTCCGCGGTGAACTTGCGCGCGGTGTCCTGGATGGCGAGCTGGTCTTCGGTGAGTCCGAACTGTTCGGTCATGGTGCCCTACGGTTGTGAAGCGTCACTACCCACAAGTGACGTCGGTGATGGTGCCGGTCGCGTCCGGGGCCACGGTGCCCCGGCCGAACTGGTACACGGTTGTTGCGATCGGCTGCGATCGGCTGCGGCGGCGCGAAGCCCCGCAGCGTCCTGGCTTGCGTGTAGCCCCCCGCCGCCGCATCAGCCGCAGCGCGTGTACTTGAGCGGACCGGGCAGCGCGTCCTTGCCGTAGTCGCGCCGGGTCATGGTGCGGCCGTCGTCCGCGACGTCGAGTACCACGTCCTGGGTCCAGCTCTGCCCCTCGCCGGTATAAGCGAAGGTGGCGCGGATGCGGCTTTCGCCCGCTTCCTTGATCTCGCCCAGCTTCGCCACCGATTCGTAGAACTTGAGCTGGTCGGCAGACACCTCCAGCAGCCCCTTGGCGTCGCCCCTGGTGCTGGTGCAGTCCGCCGGGACGAGGCCCCAGCGGCCACGGATGGCGTCGGGGATCTCGGACATCGCGGCCGCCTCGGCGCCCGCGTCCGCCTCTCCGGTTTCCGTCGCCTCCACCGGTGCCGGCGATTCCTGGAACACCTCCTCGGTCTCGGTCGGGGCCGCGGAGGTCGCGGAACCGTCAGGCTCCTTCGAGCAGCCGGCAAGCGCCAGCGCGGCGGCTACTGCGACGAGGGGAAGCGTGCGGGTCATCGGTCGTCTCCATTCACGGCACCGGATAAAGGTGGAGGAACGCCCCGCCACCCTCTCCGGTTGCCCCGAACAGCTCAGCCGAACAGCTCAGCCGACCAGCTCGATGATGTCCTTGCCGAAGAGCGCCTCGTCGGAAGGGAGCACCTTGTTCTGCGCCAGCGGCTTCGACACCCAGGTCTCGTTGATGAGGTCGCGCCAGGTGACGTTGTTGTTGGTGGCATTGCCGCCCCACGATCCGCAGCCGAGCGAGAAGGTCTGGCGCATGCCGTTCCACAGGTTGCCCGAATTCGACGCCGACTGCGGCTGGTTGACCATCACGCGGCTGGTCTTGGTGCCCTCGGCCAGCTTCATGATATTGGCATCGCTGTTCGAGTAGATGCCGCAGGAATGGCCCTGCCCCTGGTAACCCTGAATCGCATTGGTCAGGCGGATCGCCTCGTCGATGTCCTTGGCGCGGTACAGCGCCATGGTGACGGTCATCTTCTCGCCCGAGAACTTGTAGTCGGGACCGTAGCCGGTCTCGGGCACGATGAAGAAGGCGGTGCCCTCCGGGATCGCGAAGCCGGCGTAGTCGGCGATGAACTGCGGCGACTGGGCGACCACCTTGGCGTTGATGTGCTCGCCGTCCTCCCAGATCGCGTTCTGGAGCTTGGTCTTGTTCTCGCCCTCGATGATGAAGCCGCCCTTGGCCTTCAGCTTCTCGAGCATGGCGTCGTAGATGGCGTCAAGCAGGATGACCGAGTTGTCGGACGAGCACGAAGCGGCATAGTCCAGCGTCTTCGACAGCAGGATCTTGGCCGCGGCGTCATCGAGGTCGGCGGTGTCGTCGACGGTGATGACCGCGTTGCCCACGCCCACGCCCAGCGCCGGGGTGCCCGACGAATAGGCCGCCTTCACCATCGGCGTGCCGCCGGTGGCGAGGATGCGGTCGCACTGCTTCATCACCTCGTTGGTCTTCTCGACCGAGGGTTGCTCGATCGGGATCACCAGGTCGGCCGGCGCGCCCATCTTGACCAGCGCGTCGCGCATCAGGTTGCAGATCTTGGCGTTCACGAACTTCGCGCGCGGGTGCGGGCAGATGATGATCGAGTTGCGGCCCTTGACCGCGCTGATCGCCTTGATGACCGGCGTTGCCTCGGGGTTGGTCGAAGGCGAGAGCGCGCCGATCACGCCGACCGGCTTGGCGATCTTGACGATGTTGCGCTCGGGAATCTCGTCGATCACGCCAACCGACTTGTCGTCGATGATGTCGTAGAGGGTGGCGCGGGTCTTGATCGAGATCTTCTTGAACTTGCCCTCGTAGTTGCCCAGCTGGGTCTCTTCGACGGTCTCGCGGGCGATCTCCTCGTCCATGCCGGGCTTGCAGACGGCGTAGACCATGCCGCGGATCCAGCGGTCGACCTGCTCCTGGGTGGCGTGCTCGATCTGCGCCTGCGCGGCGCGGGACCGGGCGACAAGCTCCGCCACTTCGGCGGCGACGGGCGTTTCGGCGATCAGTTCGGCAGTGGCCATGTCCATCTTCCCTCGTGTTTCTGCGCGCAAGTGTCCGGTCGAAGCGGCCCCGCGATTTCAGCTGACACCGGATCGACCCCTCGCTGCCGAGTTAGGCCATCCGTCACAGCTACGTCCCCTGCACCTTTGGGGAGGCGGAGGCAAGATTGATTAAGCGCGCGATTAAACCTTGGAGTTGCGAAATTCGTCGTCCGCCCGGCACCCTGATGGTCGCCAGGAGGACACGGCGAAGCGATACCCGTGCCCTCTTGCCGGGCACAGGGCTAACGGGCACTAGAAGGCCGCATATCGCGATGGCGTATTCCGCCCGGGCGGACGACGCGGCCGCGGTCGCAACCCGGCACGCGGCCTTGCGCGCCGGGGCAAATCGAGGGGTGAATGCAGGTGAGTGAGATGACCATCGATCCGGCAGAGTTCCGCAAGGTGCTCGGCAGCTATCCCACCGGGGTCTGCGTCATCACGGCGCTGGACCAGGGCAAGCCCGTCGGCATGGTCGTGGGCAGCTTCACCTCGGTGTCGCTGGACCCGCCGCTGGTGGGCTTCTTCCCCGACAAGTCCTCCACCTCCTGGCCGCTGATCGAGAAGGCGGGGCACTTCTGCGTCAATGTCATGGGCGCGGACCAGGGCGAGGTCTGCCGGGCGGTGACGGCGAAGGGCGAGGCCAAGTTCGTGGGCGTGGAATACGTCATCTCCGACCACGACCTGCCCGTGATCGCCAACTCGCTCGCCTCGATCGAGTGCCGGCTCTATTCGGTGACGGAGGCCGGCGACCACTGGTTCGTGCTGGGCGAGGTGCTGCGCATGGAGACCGTGCGCGAAGACGATCCGATGCTGTTCCACCGCGGCCGCTACGGCGGCTTTGCCGAGCGCATGTAGCGCCTTCCGCCTGCCGCGGCGGCTGCGCGCCATGACGGGTATCGCGCCTGCGGTTTGACTCTCACGGCAACGATGCTGTTCACGCGTTCAGCAGACATCATCCGTGGGAGAGCCATTCACATGACACGTTCGCTCGAAGGCAAGGTCGCCGTCATCACCGGCGCCGGCTCCGGCATCGGCCGCGGCATCGCGCTGCGCCTGGCCGAGGACAAGGCGGCCATCGCAGTCTGGGACCTCAACCCGGAAGGCGCCGCCGAGACGGTGAAGCAGATCGAGGCCGCCGGCGGGAAGGCGCTGGCCGTCGTCGCCGACTGCTCGGACAAGGCCGCGATCAAGGCCGCCGCGGACGAGACCCGCGCCAAGCTCGGGCCGATCACGATCCTCGTCAACAACGCCGGCATCGCCCCGTTCACGCCGTTCATGGACGTGGACGACGACGAGTTCGACAAGGTCATCCGCATCAACCTGCGCGGGCCCTGGCTGGTCACCAAGGAGATCGTGCCCGACATGCTCGCCGCGAAGTGGGGCCGCATCATCAACATCACGTCGTCCTCGACCCAGTCGGGCTCCTTCGCCCAGACCCACTACGTCGCCTCCAAGGGCGGCCTGCTCGGCCTGACCAAGGCGCTCGCCCTGGAACTGGGCAAGACCGGCATCACCGCCAACATGATCCCGCCCGGCTCGATCGACACTCCGATGCTGCGCGGCGCGCCGATCGACCCGGAGGCCTACGGCGCCTCGCTTCCGGTCGGCCGGCTCGGCCAGGTGGCGGACATCGCGGCGGCGGCGGCGTTCCTCGCATCGGAAGAAGCGAGCTACATGACCGGCCAGACGATCAGCACCAACGGCGGGCGCTACATGGGCTCGGCCTGACACCGGGGACGGGCGGGCTCTTTCCTCACCCGAAGACCCGCCCTAAGCTGCCGGCATGACCCGCACGTTCCGGATTCCCGTCGCAGGCGCCGTCCTTGCCGGCGAACGCCGGGACGGCCATGGCACGCCTCTGGTGCTCGCCCACGGCTTCGGCGGCAGCCGAAAGGACTGGCAGGCCGTGCTCGCCGCGCTGCCCGGCGAGCGCTCCCTGGTCGCCTACGACTTGCGCGGCTTCGGCGAATCCGCCGCCGAGGCGAGCGTCGCCTATTCGCACGCCGACGATCTGCTCGCTCTCCTCGATGCGTTGGGGATCGCGCAGGCCGACCTGTGCGGGATGTCGCTGGGCGGCGCCAGCGTGCTCAACTTCGCGCTCGATCATCCGGAGCGGGTCCGCCGCCTCGTGCTGGTCAGCCCGCTGATGGTCGGCTGGTCGTGGTCCGCCGACTGGATCGCGCGCTGGAAGGAGATCGGCCGCGCCGCGCGGGAGGGCGACATGGACCACGCGCGCGCGCTCTGGTGGGACCACCCGCTGTTCGACGCAGTCCGCGCCGGACCCGGAGCGCCGGCGCTGCGCACATCCATCGCCGCCTTCCACGGCGGCCAGTGGGTGCGCGACGAGCAGCGCCCGGCCTTTCCCGACATCGACCGGCTGGGGAGCCTCCAGGCGCCCACGCTGCTCCTCACCGGCGCCCGCGACGTCGAGGATTTCCGCCTGATCGCCCAAGTGCTGGAGGCGATGGTGCCGGACCTGACCCGCATCGACCATGCCGACGCGGGCCACATGCTCAACTTCGAGACGCCGGCGACGATCGCCGGGCAGATCGACGCCTTCCTTCAGAAGCGGTAGCTCAGCTCCAGTCCGTAGGTGCGCGGCTCTCCCACCGCAGCAGCGTTGTGTCCCAGCGCCGCGGCGAGGGTCATGCCGCCCACGAAGTACGCCTCGTCGGTCAGGTTCTTGGCGAAGAGGGCGGCGGAGAAGCCGGAGCCGGCGATCTCGCTCCAGTCGAGCCGGGCGTGAAGCAGCGCGTAGCCCGGCAGCCGGGTCCCGGGCGCGATCGAGGCCGAGGCATTGGAGAAGTACTGCGCCGTCTGCCCGTAGACCTCGCCCCGCAGCGACAGGTCGCCCATGTCCTCTCCCACCGGCAGCGAGACCTGCGCGTAGGCGGTGCCGGAGAACTTGGGCGTGTCGCCCACCGGACCGTAGGCGTAGGGATTGCCGAACAGCGAGATCGCGCCGTCGGTGAACTTGGCCTTGGTGTAGGCGGCGGAGCCGCCCAGCTCCAGCCAGTCCACCGGCCGCACGTTGCCCTGCGCCTCGAAGCCCCAGATGCGGCTGGACGGCACGTTCGCGGTGACCGCGATCGAGGCCAGCCCCCCCGGTCCGTCGGGATCGGGGAACTCGACGCGCTGCACGTCCTGGATCCACTGCACGAAGACCGCGGTGGCGAAGCTGGCGGGTCGGCCGAAGGCGAGGCCTGAAAACTTCACTCCGCCCTCGATATCCTGCGTGTGCTCGGAATCGAACAGGTTGCCGCCATCGGTCGCGGTGGCGTTGACCGGCGGGGCGGCGCCGTTGAACCCGCCCGAACGGAAGCTGCCGCGGGTCTTGAGGTAGGCGAACCAGGCGTCGGTCACCTTGTACTCCAACCCCACGTCCCACGAGGGATCGGAGAAGGTCTTCTTCTGGTCCGGGGCGCCGTAGGTATAGGTCGCCTCGGGGCGCTGTGCGATGGAGACCCGCTCCCAGGTGTAGCGCAGGCCCCCTGTCAGCTTGAGGTCGGGCGCCAGCTCATAGGAGAGCTGCCCATAGAGCGCGTCGGTCTTGTTGCGCAGGCGGAAGGCGTTGGTGACGGAGTTGGGCTGCATCACCGGGCGGACGTCGAAGTAGGTCTGCGGCCAGATCGTGTCGCTGCGCTGGCGCTGCATGTAGTAGCCGAAGATGTAGTCGAGCCGCCCGTCCATGGCTTCGCCCACCAGTTGCAGCTCCTCGGAGAAGGATTTCACCCGCAGCTGGTTGCCGTACTCGCCGGCGGGCTCGTTAGCGGTCAGGATGGTGACGAAGGGTGCGCCGAGCTGCGGCTGCTCCGAGCGGGTGCGCGAATGGGAATAGCCGAAGATGTTGCGGACCGTCGCGTCGCCGCCGAGCTCGAACTCGGTGGTGTTGGTGACGAACCAGTCGCGCCCGCGATGGCTGGCGCCGCCAGGGTGGCGCGTGCGGTAGGGCCCGATCCGGCGCTGCTCGTCGACATAGGCGATGAGGCCGGGGGCATAGGCCTCCGGATGCGCGGCGAGGTAGGCGGCCCAGGCGCCGGGGCCGGCGACGCTGTCCAGCCCCGGCCCGAACAGCAGGCCGGCGCCGCAGGTCAGCGCGAAGCCGTTGTTGGTGTCGCCGCAGCCATAGACGCTGTAGGTGTACGAGGCGCCGGTGTTGGTGCCGCCGGACTTGGTATACTGCACCATGGTGGTGTTGCTGATCGCCTCCGTCGGCCGGACCGTCAGCGTGAGGCGGCCGCCGTCGCGGCGGATGTCGCCCAGGCGCTCGCCGTTGAGCAGGTTGCGGATGTAGCCGTCCCGCCGCACGAGGTCGAAGGCGCCGCGCAGCAGCACCTTGTCCTCGACCAGCGGCACGTTGAGCATGCCTTCGACTTCGCGCAGGTCGTAGTTGCCGATGCGCCCGCGAACGAGGCCCTCCAGCGTGTCGGTGGGCTTGGCCGAATTGTAGAGCACGGCGCCGCCGGTGGCATTGCGTCCGAACAGCGTGCCCTGCGGCCCCTTGAGCACCTGCACGTTCTCGAGGTCGTAGAACGAGGAGGCACCGTTGATCGTCAGCGGCACTTCGTTGAGGTAGGCGATCACCGCCGAGGGCGAGCCGGAGAACGTGTCGGCGGTCTGCCCCCGGATCGAGTAGGTCAGCGAATTGTTGCCCTGCGTCTGCCGGATCGTCAGCCCCGGCGCGACGGCCTGGAGGTCTGAATCCGTCCGCACGCCGCGCTGGACGAGGTCGTCCGCCGCCAGCGCGGTGATCGCGGCCGGCACGGTGGACAGCGTCTCGTCGCGTCGCCGCGCGGTGACGACGATGTCGCCCTCGTTGATCTGCGTCGCGCCGGTGGCCGCGGACTGCGCCCAGGCGCTGCCGGCGGGCGAAAGCATGGTGCTCGCCGCCAGCGCGGCGAGGTAGATCGTCCTCATCGTTCCTCTCCCCGGAGCCCTTGCGACTCCTGTCTTTCAGTCCTCCTCCCGCCCGGGCAGGAGCGGCTTCGTTCAGGCCTCGGCGCTCTCCACCGCCATCGCCGAGGCGCGGGCGTCCAGGATGTCCTGCAGGTGATTGACGGGATCGCCGACCGTCACCCCGCCCTCGACGGGAAGCACCGCGCCGGTCATGTGGCGCGAGCGGTCGCTGGCGAGGAAGAGGGCCACCTGCGCCACGTCGTCCGGCTCGCCGCGGCGCTTGATCAGCTGGTTGGACAGATAGACGGCGTTGACGCCCGCCTCGATCCGCGCCGCGAGCGCGGCATCCGCGCCGGCCTGCCCAAAGGAGGACAGCTCGGTGCGCACGTGGCCTGGGACTATGCAGTTCACCCGGATGCCATGCTGCGCAAGGTCGATGGCCGAGGACTTGCTGAACTGGATCAGCGCCGCCTTGGAGGCGCGATAGGTCATCATCCCCAGCCCCGCGAGCGTGCCCGCGATCGAGGCGTTGTTGAGGATCACGCCGCCCCGTCCCTGCGCCTTCATCGCGCGCGCGGCATTGCGGGTGGCGAGCATCGGGCCCAGGACGTTGACCCGCATGACCCGGTCGAAGTCGTCCAGCCGGTCGTCGAGGAAGCTCGGGTACGGCTGGGTGGAGATCCCCGCGTTGTTGAACAGGATGTCGATCCCGCCGAAGCGCTCCACCGCGGTGTCGATCATCGCCTGCGCCGCGCCCGGCTCGCTGACGTCGGTGCGCAGGTAGGAGGCCGCAGCGCCGAGCCGCTCCGCCAGCGCCTTGCCGGCGTCGTCGGCGACGTCGGCAATGACGACCTTCGCGCCCTGCGCGACGAACAGCTCCACCGTCGCCCTGCCGATGCCGCCGGCGCCGCCGGTGACCACCGCGACCTTTCCGGCCAGTTCCTTGTCCACGTTCCTCTCCCCTTCCCTGTCAGGGCCTCGGCCCGCGACGGGCCGACAGCCATCCGGAGCCGACGGCCCCGGCGCGTTCAGCCCTCGCGCTTCTCGAAGGTGATCGGCAGCGATTCGATCGTGCGGGTGGCGACGGTCGGCACGTAGCGGATCTCCTCCGGCCGGATCGCCAGCCGGATGTTCTTCATCTGCCGTGCGATCTCGCGCGCCGCGACCTTCACTTCCATGCGCGCCAGGGCGAGGCCGATGCAGCGGTGCGGGCCGCCCCCGAAGGCCACGTGCCGGCCCAGGTTCGGCCGGGTGATGTCGAACTTGCGCGGTTCGGGGAACACCGTCTCGTCGTCGTTGCCCGATCCATAGACCAGCAGCATGTGCGCATGCGCCGGGATCGTGGTGCCGTTCACCGTCACTTCGCGCGTGGTCATGCGCGAGAGCGCCCGCACCGGCGGTTCGTTGCGCAAGTGCTCCTCGATGAAGCGGTTGAGCTGGCGCTCGTCGTCCACCACGCTTTCCAGCAGCTCGGCCATGCCGGGCTTGGTGGTGAGGACGTAGAACAGGTTGCCGATCGCGGTCGCTGTGGTGTCGTTGCCGGCGATCAGCGTGGCGCGCACCAGCGACACGGCCTCGGCGAACGTCAGCTTCTCGCGCGAGCCGTCTTCGTTGGTGACTTCGGCGTGGACGAGGTCGGACAGCATGTCCTCGCTCGGCGTCGCCTCGCGCTCCTTCATCTTGGCGATGAGGTACTGCTGCAGTTCGGCGATCTGCGCGGCATTGGCGAGCATCGTCTCACGGCTCTGCATCGCGCCGATCTGCGCGGTGACCGCGACCGACCAGCGCGAGATCTGCTCCTCCATCCCGTGGTCCAGCCCGAGCTGCTCGACGATCACGCGGATGGTGAGCGGGATGGCGATGTCCTTGACCGCGTCGCAGCGGTCACCGCCGCGGGCGATGGCTTCCGCGATGACGCCGCGCACGACCTCGGTGATGCGGGGCTCGAGTTCCTTGACCCGGTGGGCGGTGAAGGCCTGTTCCATCAGCTTGCGGATGCGCGTGTGGTAGGGCGGGTCCGACATGATCGCGTCGGGGAAGTAGCCGCCGCCGTGCTCGCGCAGGTAATTCTCGAACTCCTCGCGCATGCCGCGCGCCTGCTGCTCGGAGTAGCCGTGCTGGACGGAGAAGGTCACCGGGTCCGACTGGACAGCGGAGATGTCCTCGTGGCGCGTCACCAGCCAGGAACCGAGCCGCGCGTCGTAGTGGATCGGGTCGCCGTGACGCATCGCGGTATAGTAGGCGTTCGGCTGCGCCTGGACCGCGGTGTCGGCGAGCGAGCCTTCCGCCAGCAGCGTCTCCTGCTCGGGCGTCAGCGCCTGCCGCTCGGAAGTGCGGTCCTGCGAAATCTGCGTTGCCATCGTATCCAGTCACCCTGCTCGGCGTCCGCTCGACGGCGGCCGCTCATGAATCCGTGCGCCGCTTATGGACGGCCCCGGGCGGAGCGGCCATGCTTGCCCTCGAAGCGATGCTTGCCCCAGTGTGCACTGGGGCCTGCCCCCGTAGCGGCGATCAGTAGGACGAGGCCGGCGCGACGGTGACCTCGAGACCGTCGAGCTCGGGCGTCATGCGGATCTGGCAGCCGAGGCGCGAATTGTCCTTCATGACGTCGGCCACCATGTCGAGCATGGCGAACTCGATGTCGTCCGGGCCGCCGACCTTGTCCCACCAGGCATCCTCGACGTAGACGTGGCAGGTGGCGCAGGCGCAGCCCCCGCCGCAGTCCCCCATGATCCCGGCGACGCCGCGCTGCTTGGCCAGTTCCATGAGGCTGATGCCGTCCTCCACGTCCTCGAACGTGCGGGTCTCGCCCTCGACGTCGGTCATGGTGACTTTCAGGTTGCCCATCGCCTGCGATTTCCTCTCGATCCAGTTCATTCTTGCGAATGGCGCTTCGCCATTTCCGCCGCTGCTGCCTCTTCATGCCCCGCTCCCGCGCGCTTTGCAAAGCACCAGCGCTGCGGCGGCACTTGACTGCCCCGGAAGCCGGCGCCGGCGCCCGCCGTCAGGGGACACCGGTTCTGCAGGGCCAGTCATTTGCCGCCGGGCGCCGCCCGCCTAGTCTCGGCAGCACACGAGATGAAGGGCAGCGACCGGGACCGCAGGCAAGGCGCGCCTCCCGGACGCCCTGAGGAGAGGAAACGTGGGCCGCACAGTGATCCGCAATGCAAGGCTGTTCCCCGCCACCGGCGCGGAGGCCGCCATCGGCGACCTTGTGGTGGAAGGCGAGAGGATCGTCTCGGCCGGCGGCGCCCCTGCGCAGATCCGCGGGGACGATACCGTGATCGAGGCGGCCGGGCTGTTCTGCATGCCGGGCATGACGGAAGGCCACGCGCACCTCTCTTTCGAGAACGTCTGCGCGACCGAGGACCTCATCACCCCCAGCCCCGAAACGCAGGTGTTCGCCGCCGCGCGGGGCGCCAGGGCGCTGATCGAGGCCGGCTTCACCAGCGCCTACGGGGCTTCGGAGGCCAAGCTCAAGCTGGCGGTCGCGGTGCGCGACGAGGTGAACGCCGGGCGGCTGCCGGGCCCGCGGATCCGCGCCGGCGGCCTGGAGATCTCCGTCACCGGCGCGATGGGGGACGAGAGCAAGGCGCACAATCCGCGGGTCGGGCCCTCCACCATCGTCGACGGTGTCGAGGAGATGCGCCGGGCGGTGCGCCTGCATTGCCGCGAAGGCGTGGACAACATCAAGCTCGACGTCTCGGGAGACCCCTTCTACCCCAGCACGCCCGCGCATACGACGCCGATGACCTTCGAGGAGATCCGCGTCGCGGCCGAGACAGCGCATGCCTACGGCCGCAAGATCAACGCTCACACCCGCTCGATCGAAGGCTCCAAGCACTGCGTGCGGGCCGGCGTCGACGGGCTGTTCCACACCGAGTACGCCGACGCGGAACTGCTCGACATGATGGAAGAGGCGAAGGATCGCATCTTCGTCGTGCCCACCGTCGGGCTCTTTGCGCAGATCATGGCGGGCGAGGCATCGGCGCATGGGCTCACCCCCGAAGTGGGCGGCTACATGAACATTCCCGAGCTGCTCGAGAACTCGATCAGGACCCATACCGAGCTGCGCAAGCGCGGCATCCGCCACCTCATCGGCGGCGACTACGGCTTCGGGTGGAGCCAGCAGGGCACGCAAGGACGCGACCTCGCGTTCTTCGTCGACCATTACGGATACAGCCCGGCGGAGGCCCTCGCCTGCGCCACGCGCAACGGCGGGATGGCGATGGGCTACGACGACCTCGGCACGCTGGAAGCGGGCAAGCTGGCCGACCTGATCCTGGTCGACGGCGACCCGCTCGCGGACATGTCCGTGCTCGCCGGACCCCAGAAGGTCGTCTTCGTGATGAAGGGCGGCGCGGTCCAGAAGTCCACGCTGGTGGCGCAGGCCGGCGCCGGCACGCCGGTGCTGCAGGCGGCAGAATGAATTCGATCAGGAGTTGCAGGGAATGAACGTCGAAACCGGCATGTTGCAGCCCGGCGAGGCCCGGTGCCCGGCCGAGACCACGCAGGAGATCATCGCCCGCGACAAAGTCGCCGCGCCCGGCTGGGCGGCGAGCGAAAGCTACGCCTATCTCGGAAGCGAGGACGTGTCCAAGGACCGCTACGTCGATCCTGCCTTCGCCGAGGCCGAGTTCACCCGCATGTGGACGCGCACGTGGCAGATGGCCTGCCGCGAGGACCACATTCCGGAGGCTGGCGACTACTACGTCTACGACATCGGCCCCTATTCCTTCATCGTCACCCGCGACGACGAAGGCGCGATCCACGCGCACTTCAACGCGTGCCTGCACCGCGGCACCAAGCTCAAGCCCTCGGCCACCGCCGGCTTCGCGGCGAACCTCAAATGTCCCTTCCACGGCTGGACCTGGAACCTCGACGGCTCCTTGAAGGAGATCCCCGAGAAGTGGGACTTCGCGCATACGGCGGGCAAGAAGATGTGCCTGCCCGAAGCGCGGGTGGAGCTGCTCGGCGGCTTCGTGTGGCTGAACATGGACCCCGAGGCGCCCGGCCTGGCGGACTACCTCGGCCCCGAGATCATGGCGCACATGGAGGCCTGGAAGCTGGAGGACCGGTACATCTACCTCCACGTCCAGAAGAGCTATCCGGCCAACTGGAAGCTGACCATGGAAGCGTTCATGGAGGCCTACCACGTCGGCGACACGCACCCCCAGGTCGCGCCGGCGAATGGCGACGTGAACTCGCAGTACGACGTCTACGGCGAGCACGTGAACCGCTTCATCTCGACGCTGGGCGTCGTCAGCCCCAAGCTGCGCGACAGGTATTCCGAAAAGGACATCATCGACAACTTCACGCTGGGCGACAGCTCCTCGCTGGGCGGCTCCCGGCCCGAGCTGAAGGAGGGCGAGCGGGCCCGGCAGGTCATGGCCGACATGTTCCGCGCCATGTTCGAGAACGCGACCAAGGCCGATCTCTCGGGCATCTCCGACACCGAGCTGCTCGACACTTACAGCTACACCTTCTTCCCCAACCTGTTCCTCTTCCCCGGCATCTCGCTGCCGATGATCTACCGCTTCCGTCCGGATGCGAAGGACCATCGCCGGACGATCTACGAAGTCATGTTCATGCGCCCCAAGCCGCGCGACGGCAGCTACGTGGAGACGGCCGAGGTGCAGGTGCTGGAGGACCACCAGTCCTTCGCCGAGGCGGAAGGCATGGACCCGGGCTTCGGCGTGATCCTCGATCAGGATACCGACAACCTCTACGCCCAGCAGGAAGGTCTGGAAGCCTCGGCCAAGCCGGGCCTCACCCTGGGCGACTACCAGGAAATCCGCATCCGGCACTTCGAGCTGGCGATCGACAAGTACGTCGCCATGCCGCCCAAGCTGCCCGACTGGCAGGCGCTGCAGAACCGGTGAGGCGGCCGAACCTGCCTGCCACCCGCCGCCCCGGCGGGATCGCCTGCTCACTCGCGCCGGCCCGCTAGGGAATGTCGATGCAGATCTCCCTCAAGGGCCGCACCACGCTCGTGGCCGGGGCGTCCTCCGGGATCGGCGCCGGCTTCGCGCGCGCGATCGCGGCGGCGGGCGGGCAGGTCGTGCTCGGTGCCCGTCGGCGCGACCGCACCCAGGCGCTGGCCGAGGAGATCGGCGGGCGGGCGCTGGCGGTCGCGCTGGACGTGACCGACGAGGGCTCCGTCATGGCGGCCTTCGATGCCGCCGAGGCGCACTTCGGGACGGTACACGGGATCGTCGCCAATGCGGGCATCGGCACCGGCGGGCGGTCGACCGACGTGGCGGCACAAGGGCTGGCCCTCGTGCTCGATACCAACCTGCTCGGCAGCTACCTCGTCGCCCGCGAAGGCGCGCGGCGGCTGATGGCGGCGGGCAGCCGCGAGAGGGGTGACGGGCGGGTCGTTCTGATCGGCTCGATCACGGCGCACCAGAACGGCACCGGAGACGCGATGTACGCCGCCACCAAGGCCGGCCTCGCGCACCTGGGCCGGCAGCTCGCGCGCGAGTGGATCCGGCAGGGCATCAACGTGAACACCCTGCAGCCGGGCTGGATCCCCTCCGAGATCAACGCGGCGTGGTTCGCCAGCGAACGGGGCCGTGCCGACATCGCCGGGCTGCACCGCCGCCGGCTGCTCGATGCCGACGCGCTCGATCCGATGCTGCTCTACCTCCTCTCCGACGCCTCGGCCCAGGTGACCGGCGCGACCTTCACCATCGACGACGGGCAATCGCTATGAACCAGACCCCGGGCGCCCTCGCCGGCCTCCTCATCGTCGAGACCGCCGAGCGAGTCAGCGGCGAATACACCGGCAAGCTCCTCGCCGATCTCGGCGCGCAGGTCGTCAAGGTGGAGCGGCCCGGCGGCGCCCCGACGCGCGGCATGGGCCCGTTCCGCGAGGGCGAGAGCGCGCTGTTCGCGTACCTCAATGCCAACAAGCAGTCGGTGGTGCTCGATCTCGACCAGCCGGAAGACCGCGCCCTGCTGGACCGGCTGCTGGAGCGCGCCCACGCCCTGGTGGACGATCACGCGGAGGCGTGGCTCGAACGCAGGGACCTGGCGCCCGATGCCGTGGCCCGGCGCCACCCGGCTCTGGTCCACACCCTCGTCACCCCGTTCGGCCAGGGCGCTCCGGCGACGCTCCAGACGCTGCACCCGATCAACGTCGTCAATGCCGGCGGCTGGGCCTACCACAGCCCCAGCGAGACCCCGCGCGACAAGCCGCCGCTCAAGGGCGCAGGGCGGTTCCTGCCGGACTACGAGGCGGGGATCGACGCGGCGATGTGCACCATGGCCTCGCTGCTGCGCCTGCGCCGCACCGGCCGAGGGCAGTTCGTCGACGTCTCCGAGGTGGAGGTGCAGCTCAACCGCATAGACTGCGTGCTCGACCGCATGCTCGCCGGCGAGGCCGAGCCGAGCCAGGAGCGCACCGCCTACGACATGGGCGGCCCCGGCACCGCGTTCGCCTGCGCCGACGGCCACGTCTTCCTGTTCATGACCACCCGCCAGCACTGGAAGGCGCTTTGTGCCTTGATGGGCGATCCCGCATGGGCCGGCGCCTTTCGCGAGGATTGGCTGGAGTTCGACTGCACGCCGGCCAACGTCGCGCAGTTCCGCGACCGGTTCGGGCCGTGGATCGCGCTCCAGCAGAAACTGCCGATCACCGAGGCGGCGCAGAAGGCGGGCGTGGCCATGGTCCCGGTCAACACGGCGGCCGACCTGCCCCGCCACGAGCAGTTCATCCACCGCGGCTTCTTCCAGCAGGCCGAGCATCCGGTCTTCGGCACCGTCGCCTACCCGGGCGCCTGCTACCGCATGAGCGCCACCCCCGTGCGCGTGCGGACGCCGGCGCCCGCGCTCGGCGCCGACCAGCAGGAGGTGAAGCGCATGACGAAGGAGGTTCCCCATGCCCCCGCGTGATCGTGGCGGCCCTCTCGCGGGCGTGCGCGTGGTCGAGCTCACCAAGGTCTGGGCCGGCCCCTACGCCGGCAAGATGCTCGCCCATCTCGGCGCCGAGGTCATCAAGATCGAGAGCCGTTCGAACCTTGACGAGATGCGCGCCTATGGCGGCGTCGACATCGACGCGGCGCCCTACTTCCTGTCCATCAACCAGGAGATCCTCTCGGTCCAGGTCAACATGAAGACCGCCGAGGGGCTCGACCTCGTCAAGCGCCTGGTCGCCACCGCCGACATCCTGATCGACAACATCCGCCCCGGGGCGATGGAACGCTCCGGCCTCGACTACGAGAGCCTGAAGGCGGTCAAGCCCGACCTCATTCAGTGTGCGATCAAGATGTGGGGCAGCGACGGACCGCTCGGCTACCAGACCGGCTATGCCCCCTGCTTCGCCGCGCTCTCCGGCCTCACCGCGCTGGTGGGGCACGAAGGCGAGACGCCCAAGGGCATGAACATCCGCTACGGCGATTCGAGCGCGGGCGCCTGCGCCGCGCTGGCCTGCATCGCCGCGCTTCATCACCGCGAGAGCACCGGCGAGGGCCAGTTCATCGACCTCTCCGCGGTCGAGACGATGACCAGCCTGGTGGGCGACAGCCTGTTCGCCTCCACCGTCACCGGGAAGGTGCCCGAGAGCGACGGCAACTTCCACCCGGAGATCTGCCCGCACGGCGCC
This sequence comes from Novosphingobium soli, assembly GCF_042432915.1. NCBI lineage: Bacteria > Pseudomonadati > Pseudomonadota > Alphaproteobacteria > Sphingomonadales > Sphingomonadaceae > Novosphingobium > Novosphingobium soli. Next base: position 24,255 of record NZ_JBHLWK010000009.1, on the reverse strand, counting down.
TACCCTTGCGCCGGCGATGCCTGGACAAGTATCGCAGCGGCGAACGAGCCGGAATGGCAGGCGCTCTGCCGCGTGCTGGGCGCCCCTGCCCTCGCGGCCGACGCGCGCTTCGCCACGCTGGACGAGAGGCTTCGCAACCGCCACGCGCTCGATACCGAACTCGCCACGCTGACCCGCTCCCGCGACGCTGGCGAACTGGCCGAAACTCTGCGCCAGGCGGGGGTTCCCGCGTTCCGGTCGATGAGCTCGATGGACCTGTGCGCAGACGGCTTCCTGTGGGGCCGGGAGGCCTTCCGCATGGTCTCCGATCATCGCAACGGCACCCGCCCGATCATCGGCCCATCCTGGCGCATGAGCCCCGATCCGCCCCTCGTCGAACGCGGCGCCCCCCTGCTTGGCGAGCACAACGCCTATGTCTATCGCGACCTGCTGGGCTTGCGCGAAGAGGAAATGAACGATCTGATCGCGCGCAAGGTGATCGACTAGCGAAAAGGCGCGGTCGATCCTGCACGACGGGAGGACGCCATGAAACTGGGCTTCGCGATGCCGCACCTGCTGCGGCTCAAGGCGACGACGCAGCCCTGGGAGGCCGACGTCACCGGGGCCGACCAGACCCGCCTCGCCCAGTGGGCCGAGCAGCTCGGCTACGAGATGATCGCGGTGCCCGAGCATCACGTCATCCCGCGCAGCCACGTCGACCTGTCCGGCCCGTTCTACTTCAACGCCTATGCCGCCATGGCCTATATCGCGGGCGCCACCGAACGCCTGCGCGTGAACTCGTGCATCGCCATCCTGCCGGCGCAGCATCCCATCGTCACCGCCAAGGCGCTCTCGACGATGGACTGGCTGTCGAGCGGGCGGGTGACGATCACCTTCGCGGTCGGCTGGCTGGAGGAGGAGTTCGCGCTGCTCGGCGTCCCGTTCCACGAGCGCGGCGCCATGGCGGAGGAGTACATCCAGGCGATCCTGGCGCTCTGGACGCAGGAGGAACCCGAGTTCGAGGGCCGCTACGTGCGCTTCCGCGAGGTCGCCTTCGAGCCCAAGCCGGTGCAGAAGCCGCACATCCCGGTCTGGTTTGGCGGCGATGCGGACGCGGTGCTGCGGCGCGTGGCCCGTTATGCGCAAGGCTGGTGGCCGTTCCTGACGAAGCCGGAGGACATCCCCGCGCGGATCGACTTCATCCGCTCGCAACCCGACTACAACGGCCAGCTGGCGGACATCTACTACGGCATGTCCACCAGCCGCGTCGGCGAGGGTCATGCCGTGATCGACGATCCCACCGCGCGTCCCGGCCAGAGCCGGCAGGAGATCCTCGACCGGCTGGGCTGGTTCCGGACGCTGGGCGTCACCTGGAGCTCCATTCCGATCCCGCCCCTGCCCAGCATCGAGGCGTACTACGACTACACGCAGTGGATCGCCGAGGAGATCATGCCGGCGGTAAAGTGAGCCACCGCGGCTCGAACGTCGCCGCGATGAGTGGCTGAGGACGTATTGACGCCGGCCCGCCAAGGTCGGACTGATCGCCCACAAACCGGGAGAAGCGATCATGAACCCACCGCGGCCCAGGCCCAGGCTGGACCAGGAGAACACCGCGTTCTGGACGGGGGGCGCGGAGGGCAAGCTCAACATCGTCCTTTGCGGTGACTGCGGCCAGTACACGCACCCTCCCCGCATGCTGTGCCGGCACTGCCAGTCGGAAAACGTCGCGCCCCACGCAGTCGCCGGCACCGGCGTGATCGACACGATGACCGTCAACTACCAGCCTTGGGCGAAGGACCTGGAGGTCCCCTACGTGATCGCCCGCGTGGCGCTGGACGGGGTTCCCGGGGTCTACCTGACCACCAACATCGTCGACTGCCCCGTCGATGCCGTGGCCTTCGGTGATCGCGTGCGCGTGGTGTTCGAGGAGCAGCAAGGCATCTTCTACCCTCTGTTCGAGAAGGCACAGTAATGGGCGGGGAAGCCTACATCACCGGCATCGGCCAGTCCGAGGTGGGCGTGCGCCTGCCGCGCCATCCGCTGCTGCTGACGGTGGACGCCGCCAAGGAGGCGATCGCCGACGCCGGCCTCAGCTTCGACCAGATCGACGGCGTGTTCTCGTTCCCGGGCAAGAGCCACGGCTACCTGGCCTTCTCGCCCGTCGGCACCGACGAGATCATCGAGGCGCTGGGTATCAAGTCCAAGTGGCAGATGGGCGGTCTGGAGCAGCCGGCGCAGCTCTCCGCCATCGGCATGGCCGCCTGGGCGGTGAAGGAAGGCATCTGTCGCCACGTCCTGTGCTTTCGCACCGTCTACGAGGCGGGCGGCATGGCCGATCCCGCGCAGTACATGGCCGGGACGAAGCAGGACACGGTTTCCGGCGCCTCGCAGTGGACCAGCCCGTTCTGGGCCACCTCCGCGGCCTGCTGGACCGCGCAGTACGCCGCGCGCCACGTCCACAAGTACGGCATGACCCGCGAGCAACTGGGCCAGATCGCGATCAACGGATCGAAGAACGCCATGCTCAACCCGCGCGCCCGCGCGATCACCAAGGAAGAGCTGACGCTCGACAAGTACATGGGCGCCCGGATGATCTCCACGCCGCTGTGCCTCTACGACTGCGACCGCTTCTCCGACGCCTCCACCGTCATCATCGTCTCGGCCGGGGACGCGCTCGACGAAGTGACCTGCCAGCCGATCCGGATCGCCGCGATGTCGGGCTCGGTGGACCGCTACTCCTGGGACCAGGTCGAATGGCCGGCCGCCTACGACGCCGGGCGCGATCTCTGGCAGCGGACCGACTACACCGCCGCCGACGTCGACGTGGCGCAGTTCTACGACGGCTTCGCCTTCCTGCCGATCACCTGGCTCGAAGGCCTGGGCTTTTGCGAGCCGGGCGAAGGCGGCCGCTTCATCGAGGGCGGGACCCGCATCGCGCGCGATGGCGAACTGCCGCTGAACACCGCCGGAGGGCAGCTCGGCGCCGGGCGCCTCCACGGCTTCGGCTTCGCGCACGAGGCGGTCACGCAGCTGCGCGGCAAGGCCGGCGAGCGCCAGGTTCCCGGCGACCCGAAAGTCGCCGTGGCGACTTCGGGCGGCGGACCGCTGGCCGCCGCCTTGCTGCTGGCGCGCGACTGAGGCTTACGGCTCCGGCCTCGCGGGCTCTCCTCCCGCGAGGTCGGAGATGGCGGTCAGCGCGCCGGGAAGGCCTGCGCGACCGCCTTGGGACGGGGCCGGGGCTTCGCGCGCTTGAGGCCGATCAGCGGGCGCAGCGGCCCGATCTCGCGGCCGGCCAGGTAGAAGAGCCAGGAACCGAACGTCACCGAAGCACAGAGCAGCAGGAACTCCGGCAAGGCCGACAGCCCCTTGTCGCGCAGCCAGTAGCTGACCAGGACCATCACCGTCTGATGTGCGATGAACACCGGGAACACCGCCTCGGCCAGGGTCGCGCGCCAGCGGGCGTCGCGGTTCCAGAAGCGGTCGGCGATCCCGAACAGCGCGATCACGGTGCCCCAGCACTGGACCGCCTTGGCGAAGTCCAGCGGCTCGATCCAGGCCGCCGGCGTGCGCACGTTCCCCGGGAAATGCCACGCCTCCAGCGCCACGAAGGCGTAGCCGGCCAGCCCCGCCGCCAGCGCCGGCCGCCACGCACGGGCGATGGTCCGCCGCAGCGGCTCCGAGCCGCGCAGAAGGAAGCCGAACAGGAACATGCCGCCGTAGTGAAGGTGCGCCGCCAGGTCGGTGAACAGGGCGTGGGTATCGGTCCAGCCGTCGCCCGGGGCGCGCACGGCGTAGATCGCCACGCAGCCCGCGGGCAGCAGCCAGCGGCTCGCCAGGATGCTCTCGGCCCGGTGGGCGATCGCAGCCGCGGTCCCGGCCGGCAGCAGCATTCGCGTCAGGCACAGGGCCACGGTATAGGCGAGCAGGTAGATCACGAACCACAGGTGCATGACCGCCGGCAGGTTCTCGTGGATCACGCGGCGGAAGCTGAACGCGTCGTGGATCAGGAAATAGCCGTAGCCATGGGCATAGCCGCTGTGGAGCAGGCCCATGTAGGGCTGCGGCGGCACGATCACCGTCAGCCCGAACAGCAGCGGGATGCCCAGCCGCAGCAGCCGGCTCCGGAGGAACGTGCCGGTGTCCCCGTCCCTGGCGAGAAGCGCGGCGCTGGCATAGCCGGAGATCGCGAAGAGCAGCGCCAGCCGCCAGGCGCTCAGCCCCAGCAGCGGGATCTCGGCCCAGGGCACGACCCCGCGCGAAGGGGTCTGGTACCCCCACGGAGTGAACGAGAAGCCGACGTGATAGAAGATCAGGAGGACGAAGGCCCCGATGCGCAGCCAGTCCATTCCATAGTGGCGCTGGGTGGAGGCGGGCTGCATCGACGTTCCGTTGTAAAGGCGGGCCTCCGTGCGGGGCGCGCTGGCGAGTGCCCGTTTAGTCCCGATGGCACCGCTCTGCAACGGCCCGCTTGTATCAGGGCGGATCGGGTCCGCGCCCTCTCCGTCCTGCGTCCCTATCGCGCTGCTAATGCCACGCTAAGGGCACCTTGCGCAATCGCCCTCGGCACATATCCCGGCTCCAGACTAGCTCCGTCCGGGCGCCTTCCAGTCGGGATAGGGCGGCAGGCCCAGGAGCAATCCGGCGCTCACCAGGGTCAGCACCACACCCGCCCAGAGCCCCGGCGCATAGCTGTGCCAGGTATCGAAGATCCATCCTCCGAGCAAAGGCCCCAGCCCCGATCCCGCAGCAATCAGGCTGGCCATGAAGCCGAAGATCGTGCCGAACTTGCGCATTCCCGTATAGGCCGCGGTGACATAGCCGACGATCTGGAGCTTCGTCCCGCTTGCATATCCGTTGACGATGAGCGCGGCGACCACGGTCCAGACCGGCGCCTGCGGCCAGACCAGGATGAGGAAGGTGACCGCCGTGGCGCCTATCGTCAGCCCACCGACCCAGCGCGCCGGGTAGCGATCCAGCAGCCAGCCGGTGATCAGCTTGCCCGCGATCCCCGCCAGCCCCGCGGGCAGCGCGGCCAGCGCCGCCGTCTGCGCGCTGAAGCCGGCGCCCGTGAGTATCCGGAACTGGTGGACCACCAGGCCGATCGTCACCATCATCACGAGGAACGTGGAAATGGCGATCCGTATCACCGCCCCGTCGCGCAGCGCCTCGCCCACGGTGAGGCCCGGCACGTCGAGCAGCGACTCGGACGCGCCGGTCCCGTCCTGTTCCCGCCGGGCCTTGCGGCTCAGTTCATAGCCGTCGCGCAGCCAGAACAGGCACGTCCCGATCGCCAGCGACCCCCAGCCCGCCGCCAGCCAGACGAAGGCCATGCGCCAGCCGTGATGGCGGATGAGGTACTCGGAAATGAGGGGTGTGAAGGCTTGCGCCAGCGCACTGCCTGAGAGCACCAGCCCCAGCGCCAGCCCGCGGCCGGCCTGGAACGTGCTGTTCGCGGATGCGGTCCAGACCGTGGACTTGGTCATGAGCGCCGCCACCGAATAGGCGATCCACACCGCGAACCACTGCCACACCGCACCGGTCAGCAGGCTGAGCGAAGCGATGACGCCGGCCTTCAGAACCAGTCCGGGAAGCGCCATGCGGCGCACGCCCCACTTGTCAATGAAAAGACCGAACAGCGGCGAGAACAGGAACGTGAGCACGGCGGTGATCGACACACCGGAGGATGCCAGCGTGATGCTCCACCCGAACTCGCGGCTGATCGGACCGATGAACAAGCCCATCGCCGCGGTGATGACGGAGGTGAACGAGAAGCCGATCATCGCCGCCAGCACCATCGGCCAATGGCGACGGAACTCCTGCCCCGCCGTCAATGCAGCCGCTGGCGCACATGCTGGCGCTGTCGCCGCTGCCGTATCAAAGCGCAGGTGCACGCTCCCGCAGTTCCTCGAGCGTGAAGCCGTTGGCGGGCGCGCATTGCTGCACTTCGATAACGTTGCCCTCCGGATCGTAACCGTAGAGCGTGCTGACATGACCGACGTCGACGAAGGTGCGATCCCCGAACGTCATCCCGCAGGCTTCCAGATGCGCGATGTCAGCCTCGATGTCGGTCACGTCGATGCAGAAGTGCGTGTAGCCCCGGTCATTGGGCCGCAAGGGACGGCTGAGGTCGGACGGGGGAGACGAGTACTCGAACATCTCGATGTAGCAGCTCCCCGCCCGCAGCATGCAGCCACGGGCGGCCGACCCGGGCACGTCGACGATATGATCCATCACTGGCTCGCCGGCCCATGCGAACCCGTCGTCCACAGGCTCGAACCCGAAGGCGTCGCAGTAGAAGCGCTTCATCCGCTCCAAGTCACGGCAATTCATGCCGATGTGGTGTATGCCGCGGATCATGGTGCTCTCCCGTCTGCTTTTCCGGGCACTATCCGCCCCGGGAACGGCCATGACAATGGCCGATCCTTGCCCCGAGAGGATCAAGCTTCGTCAGGCTCGATCCACTGGGTCCGCGTCACGCGCGGAGAGAGGTACTTGGTGGCCGTCCACCCGCCGTCGACGACGATCGACTGCCCGTTGATCATCTCGCTGCCGGGCAGGCAGAGAAAGGCGATCACAGAGGCGATGTCCTCCGGCTGCGCCAGTCGCGGATAGGGCGTCGTCTCGACATTGTTGCGCTTGAACCCCTCGTCTTCGAAGCGGTGGCGGACCATGTCGGTCATGGTCACACCGGGCGCGACGCAGTTGGAGCGGACGCCGCGCGGCCCGTACTCGCACGCCATGTGCTCGGTCAGGGACTTCAGACCGCCCTTCGCGGCCGAATAGGCACCGCCGCGGCGGCCGCCGATGTGCGCGAAGGTACTTGTCACGTTCACCACGCTGGCCCCTTCGCCGAGGTGCGGGATCACGTCTCGGCACAGGCGGAACGGCGCCACCAGCATGATGTCCAGAAAATCGTCGAGCGTCTCGTCGTCCGTCTCGTCGAGCGGCTTGGGGCTGCCGACGCCGGCGTTGTTGACGAGAGCGTCGATCCGGCCGAACCGCTCCAGGGTCTGGGCCACGATCGCCGCTGGTGCGGCGGGGTCGGTGACATCGGCGCTGATCGCCAGCACGTGATCGGGGTTGCCGATCGCGGCTTCGAGTGTCGCCAGCTTGTCCCTGCTCCGCCCGACGCCGACGATGGCAAAGCCTTCGCCGTGGAGGATCTTCGCGGTCTCAAGGCCGATGCCGCTGCCCGCACCCGTGATGATCGCTACCTTCACCTCGACGTTCCTTCCCCTGCATGCCTGTCTTCCGCATCGTGGTAGCCGCGGCTCCGGCGAGCGTCGAACCGCCCCGGCGGTATTGCCCGGGCGCAGCTTTGCCACACTCGCCCGGCTGGGTAGGCAGGAGCCGTTCCAATCCCAAGCGAAGAGCCCATGACCACCACCAAATCCGCCCTCGAGGGCATCCGCGTCATCGACATGAGCCGTGTCTTCGCTGCGCCGGTCGGCGCGCAGATCCTCGGCGACCTCGGGGCGGACGTCATCAAGATCGAGCGCCCGGGCGTGGGCGACGATGGGCGCGGCTACGGCTTCTCCTGGATCCCCGGCAAGGACGGCGTGGAGACCCGGCATTCCAGCTTCTTCACCGTCTCCAACCGCAACAAGCGCTCGATCACGCTCAACCACGCGAAGCCCGAAGGGCAGCAGGTGCTGCGCGATCTGGTGAAGACGGCGGACGTCCTGATCGAGAATTACAAGGTGGGCGATCTCAAGCGCTTCGGCCTGGACTACGAGAGCCTGCGCGCACTCAACCCGGGCCTTATCTACTGCTCGGTGACGGGCTTCGGACAGACGGGCCCGATGGCGGCGCTGCCCGGTTACGACGGTCTCTTCCAGGCGACCGGCGGCATGATGGCGGTGACCGGCATCCCTGATGGCCAGCCCGGGGCGGGCCCGCTCAAGACGGGCCCGAGCCTCGTCGACTTCGTCACCGGCCACAACACTGCGCTTGCGATCCTGGGCGCGCTGATGCACCGCAATCGCACCGGCGAGGGCCAGTACATCGACATCGCCCTGCTCGACAGCTCGGTCGCGATGGTCAGCCACATCATGCAGGACTACCTCATCAGCGGCAACGCGCCGCCCCGCCTGGGCAACGGCGGCAACGGAGGGGGCCCGGCAGACCTCATTCACTGCGCGGACGGCATCATCTATCTGACCGCCGGCACGGACGAGCACTGGCGGCGGCTGACGGTTCTGATGGAGCAGCCCGAACTCAACGAGGACCCCCGCTTCGACTCCAACCTCAAGCGCGGCAAGAGCAACAGGGCCGAACTGATGGAGATCATCAACGCCTGGAGCCGCCGCTTTCCGACGACAGAGGTGCAGGCGATGCTGGACGGCGCGGGCATCCCCGCCGCGCGCTACAATGAGCTGGCCGACGTCTGGGAGGACCCGCAGGTGCAGCACCGCGGCCTTCGCGCGACCACGCCGCATGCCTGGGCCGAAAGCGGCTCGGTCGACCTGATCGCCAGCCCGCTGGCAAAGATGTCGGAGAGCCCTGCGACGATCCGCATGCCGCCGCCCATGCTGGGCGAGCATACCGACGCGATCCTGGCCGAGCTCGGCTACGACGATGCCCAGGTCGCCGCGTTGCGCGAGGCCCGGGTCATCTGAAGGCTTAAGCGGCGGTACCGCCGGGGTCTGGCGGCGCGATTTGGCAGATCGGCTGCCGCACTGGCATCGACCTCCGTCACCGCCCCTGCCCTTCGTCTAGCGTCCGGGCGCCAGTTCGCTGAGCCGGCGCTCCCACGCCAGCGCATGCTCGACCATGGTGGGCAGATCGTCGTAGCGCGGTACCCAGGGGAGCATGGCGCGGATGCGGCTGTTGTCGGAGATCAGCGAGTCGGGATCGCCCGCGCGCCGTCCGTCGAGCCGACGCTCAAGCTTGCGGTTGGTGACGCGGTCGACGGCGTCGAGCACGTCCAGCACGGAGAAGCCACGGCCATAGCCGCAGTTCATCGCCAGCGAGCGGTGAGGCTGTGCGATCAGCGCTTCCAGCGCCAGGACGTGCGCCGCGGCGAGATCGGAGACATGGATATAGTCACGCACGCCCGTGCCGTCGGGGGTGTCGAAATCGGTGCCGAACACCACGACGTGGTTGCGCTTGCCGAGCGCAGCCTCGACCGCCACCTTGATGAGGTGGGTCGCGCCTGCAGTCGACTGCCCCGTGCGGCCCTGCGGGTCGGCGCCGGCCACGTTGAAGTAGCGCAAGGCACAGTAGTTGAAATCGTGCGCCCGCGCGACGTCGGCCAGCATGGTCTCCGTCATCAGCTTGGACATGCCGTAGGGATTGATCGGGACCTGCGGACTGTCCTCCGTCACCGGTGAGACTTTCGGGATGCCGTAGGTCGCCGCGGTCGAGCTGAAGATGAAGTGTGGCACGCCGGCAGTGACGGCGCTCTCCACCAGCGCGCGGGTCTTTGCCGTGTTGTTTCCATAGTACTTCAGCGGATTTTCGACGGATTCGGGAACGACGACCGAACCGGCGAAGTGCATGATTGCACCCTTGCGATTACCCATGCCCTGTTCGGCAAAGATGCGTGCGAGCAGCCCAGCATCCTCTATGTCGCCTTCGTAGAAGGGCACGCCGTCCGGAATGGCGAAGCGAAAGCCCGTCACCAGGTTGTCGATCACCGCCACATCCCACCCGGCGTCCCGCAGGGCGAGGACGGCATGGCTGCCGATGTAACCCGCACCACCGGTGACGAGGACTGGCTGCTTGGTGGTCATGATTGTCCTGCGCTCGCTGGTGCCGTCAGTTGGATATGGCCGATGCTGCACCGCGTCAATCGACGCCACCCGCATTTGCCTCCACGCTGAACCCAACCACTCCCGCGGCGAAACCGCAGTCCCCGCCAGAGGTGGGGATCACTGCCCCTCGAAGGCCGGCTTGCGCTTTTCGACAAATGCGGTGACGCCTTCGAGGAAGTCCTGCGTCCGCCCCGCTTCGCGCTGGCCCCGGCGCTCGGCCTGGAGCGCGGTCTCGAGGCTGGAGTCCAGCGCATCCCAGGCCATGCGCTTGATCAAGCCCAGCGAGCGCGGACCTCTCGCCAGGCTGCGCGCCAGCTTCATCGCTTCGTCCTCCAGGTCCGGCTCAGCCACGACGCGGGTGGCGAGGCCCCAGTCGAGGGCGGTCCGGGCGTCGATCTTCTCGCCCAGCAGCATCATCTGCATGGCGCGCACCCGCCCGACAGCCTGCGCCAGCAGGTAGGTCGCGCCGCCGTCCGGCACCAGGCCGACATGGCAGAAGGCACAGAAGAAGTAAGATCCCTCAGCCATGAGCACGATGTCGCCAGCCGCTGCGAGGCCGGCGCCGAAGCCTGCCGCTGGACCGCGGATCGCGGTGATGACCGGTTGCTCCATCCGCTTGATCCCCATGATGACGGGATTGAACGCGCGGTCGAGCTGACCGCCGATGTCGCGCATCGGATCGGACAAAAGGTCCTGCGCCGCGGACAGGTTGGCGCCGGAGCAGAACGCCTTCCCCTCGCCCGTGACCAGCACCGCCCGGGCGTCGCGCGCGGCCTGGTCCAGAGCGTCGACGATCTCATGGCCCATCGCCTCGGTCACGCCGTTCATGGTCTTCGGGTCGTTGAGCGAGACGCGGGCGACGCCGTCCTCGAGAGTGTAGAGGATGTGCTCGTAGCTCATGGAAATCTCCTCGGGGCCGGACCGACGTCAGGCAAGCATGCCGCCCAGCCGTGCCTTCACGATTTCCTCGGCCTCGCCAACAATTCTTTCGATCAGTTCGCGGCAGGTGGGGACATCATGAATCAGCCCCTGCACCATGCCGGCCCAGAAGATACCCTTGGACAAGTCGCCGGTCTGGAGCAGTTCGCGCCCGACTGCTCCCGCGACGAGAGGGCGGATGTCCTCGAACGTGGACTCCGGCCGGGCCGATATCTCGACCACCTGATCCGACACCTCGTTCTTGCCCACGCGCGCGGTGTTCTTGAACTTGCGGAAGATCAGGTTGGTCCCGCGCTCGTCGTTCTCGACGTACTTGGCCTTCACGTTGTCGTGGATCGGGGCCTCCTGCGTGGCGCAGAAGCGGGTTCCCATGTTGATGCCCTCCGCGCCCAGTGCCAGCGCGGCGACGAGGCCGCGGCCGTCGCCGATGCCGCCGGAGGCGAGCATGGGGATCTTCACCTTGTCCGCGGCAGCGGGAATGAGGATCAGGCCGGGAATGTCGTCTTCACCGGGATGGCCGGCACACTCGAAGCCGTCGATCGAGATGATGTCGCAGCCATGCTTTTCGGCCGAGAGAGCGTGGCGGACCGCGGTGCACTTGTGCAGGATCTTGATGCCGTGAGGCTTCACCATCTCCCAGATCTCGCGCACCTGCTGGGTGCCGGCGGTCTCGATGATCTTCACGCCGCCGTCGATCGCCGCCTGGGCATAGCCCTTGTAGTCGGGCGGAAGAATCGTGGGGAGCACGGTGATGTTCACCGCGAACGGCTTGTCGGTCATCGCGCGGCAGCGCTCGATCTCCTCGCGCAGCGCTTCGGGGCTGGGCTGGGTGAGCGCGGTCAGCGTACCGAGGCCGCCGGCGTTGGAGACGGCGCTGGCCAGTTCCGCGTAGCCCACGCCCTGCATGCCACCCTGGACGATCGGGTGCTCGATACCGAGCATCTCTGTGACGCGGGTCTTAAATGGCATGGTTCTCGCTGCTCCCTCTCCGGCCGGCACGGCCCCTCCCCCGGCTATGCCATGGCGACCGCCCCATCAAGGCAGCGAAGACCACCGTACGGCCATCGAGCTTGACCATCGTGGCAGCGAACCAATACCAAGCGCTTGCTACATAAAGCGGCAAGCGTATGCTGCGGGATAAGCGAAAGGGAGAATCGCCATGGCCACCGCCGCTCTGCAGCGTCCGAAGGATCGCATCGAAGAACTTGGCATCAAGCTCATCAGCGCCGACAACCACATCAACGAACCGCGCAACCTCTTCATCGATCGCTTCCCGCAGCACCTGAAGGACAAGGCCCCGCGCGTGGTCGAGGGACGCGACGGCGGCGAGGGCTGGAGCATCGACGGAACGCCGCCCAAGCGCACGTACGGGCTCGAGTGCATGGCGGGCTTCGACAAGAGCGAGTACCGCATGTCGGGCCTGCGCCATGCCGACTTGCGGCAGGGCAACTACGACGGTGCCGCGCACCTCTCGGACATGGACGTCGACGGCGTCTGGGCCTCGGTCACCTATCCGGGATTCGGCCCTTCGCTCTACACCCATCCCGACCGGGAGGTCGCAGCCGCCGGCTTCGTCGCCTACAACGACTGGATCCTCGACGATTTCCAGGCCGCCGACCCGCGCCGGCTTTGCGGCCTGGCGATCAACCCCACCGAGTTGGGGATCGAGCACGCCGTCGCCGAAATGAGGCGCTGCGCGAAGAAGGGCGCGCGGGCGATGTACGTCCCCGGCAACCCGACGATCCCCTACAATCACCCGACGCACTATCACCCCATCTGGCAAGCGGCGGACGAGCTGGGGCTGACCTTGTGCATGCACCGCAACCACGGCGGGCCGCCGGATGCCACCGACTGGGACCGGCTGCAGGAGGACAAGGTCTCGATCGGCGGCATCGTGACGCGCTATTTCTCGTGCCTGAAGCCGTTCTCGTACCTGATCTTCGCCGGCATCTTCGACCAGTACCCCAATCTGAAGATGGTCGGCGCAGAGGTCGATTGTGGGTGGGCGCCGTTCTGGGTCCAGACCATGGAGCACCACTGGGACATCCAAAAGTCGTGGTTTCCGGTGAAGCTCAAGCACAGCCCGGTCGAGTTCATCGGCAAAAACGTCTTCACCACCAACGTCGACGACTACTGCGGATACCAGATGATCGAGACCGGGCGGTGGCCGTGGATGTCGAGCATGACGATGTTCTCGTCGGACTACCCCCACTCGGCGACCATCTGGCCGCGCTCGCGCGAGGTCGCGCTCAAGATGACAGAGGCGCTGTCGGTGGAGGATACGCGCAAGACGCTGTCGGAGAACGCCGCCCGCGTGTTCGGCTTTGACATCGGCTGACCGGGACCCGGCTCAGACCGGGCCGTTGGCCTCGATGCCCTGTATCACGAACGCGGCGATGGCGTCGCGGATCTCGGCGTCGCTGGCCAGTCCCGGCGGGAAGAGCCAGTCGCGGAACATGAGGTTGGCGAGGACCGCCGCAAAGGAGACGCGCACCATCAGCTCGGGTGCGATCGGCGGGTCGCCTTCGATCCGCGCGCGCGACATCGCTTCGCCCTTGCCGAAATAGTCCTGCAACCCATCGAGTGCGTCGATCCCGCCGGTCGCCTCGGGCGAGTAGGCGTGCGCCACGACCAGCGACAGGAACATGCGCGAGTGGCCCGCCATGAAGTCCAGCAACTCGCCGATATAGGCGCGGGCAAGGTCCCTCCCCTCGCCCGAGGCAGTGCTGCTGCGCGCCTGGAACGCGGCGAAGTGGCGGTTCAGCGGCGTGAAGATGGCCGCGCGGAACAGGTCCTGCTTGGACGCGTGAAGGCGGAATATCTGGGCCTCGGTCACGTCGGCGCGGCGAGCGATGGCCGCGGTGGTGGCTCCTGCATAGCCGTACCGCTCGAACTCATCGGCAGCCGCCTCCAGGATGCGATCGGCGACTTCCGCGGATGATCGACGGCGCCGCTTCGCCTGGGGTTCGGAGCTCGCCAATCCGCTCTCTTTCCTGCCGGTTGCGGTGAAGTTACCGCCTGTATCGGTCCGCGTACCCGGTGCCAAGCGCCATTGAAAGCCGCCGGTTCCCACCTAGATTTCCGGAACATCGCAAGGGAGCGTACGCGAAGTGAACGGAATGAAGACGGCCATGCTGCTGGCGGCGCTGACGGCGCTGTTCATGGGGCTGGGCTACCTGTTCGGCGGCACCGGGGGCGCCGTCATCGCGCTCATGGTGGCGGCAGGCATGAACCTGTTCACGTTCTGGAACGCGGACTCGATCGTTCTCAGGCTTCACAACGCACGCGAGGTGGATGCGCGCAGCGCGCCCGAGTTCCACGCGCTCGTCGCCGGGCTGGCGCAGCGCGCCGGCTTGCCGATGCCGCGCGTCTACCTGATCGACACCGCCGCGCCCAACGCCTTCGCCACCGGCCGCGACCCGCAGCATGCCGCGGTGGCGGCCACCACGGGGCTGCTCGACATGCTCACGCGCGAGGAAGTGGCGGGCGTCATGGCGCACGAGCTCGGCCATGTGAAGAACCGCGACACCCTGATCATGACGATGGTGGCGACGATCGCCGGCGCCATCTCCATGATCGCTAACTTCGGCCTGTTCTTCGGCGGCCGTGGCGAGGACCGTCCCAACCCGCTGGCGGCGCTCGCGGCGGTGTTCATGGCGCCCTTTGCCGCCATGATCGTGCAGATGGCGATCAGCCGCACGCGCGAGTTCAGCGCGGACCGGGCGGGGGCGGAGATCAGCGGCAATCCGCGTGCCCTCGCCTCGGCGCTCGCCAAGATCGCGGGACCGGCGGCGCGGCTGCACAATCCGGCCGTGATGCGCAACCCGGCCGCCGCGCAGCTCTACATCGTGCCGTCCTCGGTGTCGGACCTGTTCTCCACCCATCCCGCGACCGAGAAGCGCATCGCCGCGCTGATGGCGATGGAAGACCAGCGCGACATACCGCCCGCTGCGCGGCCCCGCAGCGCCACGGCCGAACTGAGGCGGCCGGGCCGCGGCCGCTCGGCGCTGGATCCGAACCGGCGCTGATCCGCGCCGATCTTCGGGCGCGATCCGCAGGCCCGGCTCAGGTCAGCGCGGACACGCTCAGGAACTGCGGCACCGGACCGTTCCAGCCGCCTTCGTCGGGCGCATCGAACGGCGCAGGCTCGCGGCGGCGCCCCTTCGGCTCGGCGCGGCGGTCGCGGCGCGGCGCCTCGGCCGTCTCGCGACGCGGCTCCTCGGGCTGCTCGCGGCGCGGCGCGCGTTCGGCGCGCTCCTCGCGCGGCGCACGTTCGGCGCGCGGCTCCTCGCGGCGGGCGCGCCGGGGCTTTTCTTCGCGGCGCGCGGGCTTCTCCGCGGCAGCCGCCTCGCGCGGCTCGGCACCGGCGTCGCCCGCCAGCTGGTAGACCGGGATCGGGCCGCCGGTCAGCTTCTCAACATTGGCGATCGCCTCGGCGTCTTCGGGCGCGACGAAGGTGAAGGCGCGGCCGGTGGCACCGCCGCGGCCGGTGCGGCCGATGCGGTGGACGTAGTCGTCCGGATGCCAGGGCGTGTCGAAGTTGAAGACGTGGCTCACGCCCTTGACGTCGAGTCCGCGCGCGGCGACGTCGGACGCGCACAGGATGCTGATGTCGCCCGCCTTGAAGCGCTCCAGCTCGGCATTGCGCGCGGGCTGGTCCATGTCGCCGTGGATCTCGCCGGCCGAGAAGCCGTGCTGCTTGAGGCTCTTGGCCAGTTCGCGGACGGTGGTCTTGCGGTTGGCGAAGACGATCGCGGTGGTGACGTTGTCGGTGCGCAGCAGTTCGCGCAGCGCCTCGCGCTTCTTGCGCGCGGGCACCGCCACCTTGTGCTGGACGATGTTGAGGTTGGTCGTCGCCGGCCGTGCGACCTCGATGTACTTGGGATTGGTGAGGAAGCGGTCGGCCAGCTTCTTGATCACCGGCGGCATCGTCGCCGAGAACAGCAGCGTCTGCCGGTTGGTCGGCAGCTTCGAGCAGATCGTCTCGATATCCGGGATGAAGCCCATGTCGAGCATGCGGTCGGCCTCGTCGATGACGAGCAGTTCGCAGCCGGTGAGCATGATCTTGCCACGCTCGAACAGGTCCATCAGGCGCCCCGGGGTGGCGATCAGCACGTCCACGCCGCCGGCCAGCGCCTTGAGCTGGTCGCCCATCTGCACGCCGCCGATCAGCAGCGCCATCTTCAGGTCGTGGTTCTGGCCGTACTTCTCGAAGTTCTCGGCCACCTGCGCCGCCAGTTCGCGCGTCGGCTCCAGGATCAGCGAGCGCGGCATCAGCGCGCGGCGGCGGCCGTGCCCCAGGATGTCGATCATCGGAAGCACGAAGGCGGCGGTCTTGCCGGTGCCCGTCTGCGCGATGCCGATCAGGTCCTTCATCATGAGGACCGGCGGGATCGCCTGCGCCTGGATCGGAGTCGGCTCGCTGTAGCCCGCGGCCTCTACCGCTTGCAGCAATTCGTCTGACAGGCCGAGATCGGCGAAGCTCATAGGCGTTTGATTTTTCCGGAAAAGTTACGGTCCACGCAGCGGCATGAGGCCGGGGCGGAGCACACAGCCCACCGCCGACGCCAGACGCGCGACAGCGCCGCCTATGCGGGAAATCGCAGGAAAGTCAAGGAAAACCGGGAAGCACCGGCTGTTCGATACGGCGAGAGCTGCGGGCGCACCGCGCGGATACCCGCCGTCAGTGCTCCTCCTCGACGAGCTGGCGGATCCGCGTGAGCTTGCAGTTCATGCCGCTGCGCGAGAGCAAGGTGTCGCGGTCCACGCACAGACGCCCGTCCTCGCTCCGTTCGAGGTAGAAGCCCGAGTAGAAATCGCGCGCGCGGCAGGAGCGGTCGAGCTCGGCGCTCACCACCCGGCGGTCGCGCATCACCAGCAGCAGGCGGTTGGCGCGATCGGGATAGACCGAGGCGATGCCGGAGATCGACAGGCACTTGCCGATCTTGCGCTCCGACACTTGGGCCGGACCCTCGCCCGGTATTCCCACGAACATGTTGGGCGGCGGGGCGGCGGCGCGCGGGCTGATGCGGATGGTCATGCGCTGTTCGATCCGCACCTGCCACGCATCCTGCGGCACGGCATCGGGCAGCAGCCCCAAGCCGAACACCGCCTCCGGCGCGTCTGCAGGGATCGCCAGCGCCGGCCAGGAGGGGCTTGCGCCCGCTTCCTCGGCAGCATGCCCTTCGCCGCTCGCGCCATCCTCCTCCGGGCGTGACGCAAGGTCGCCGGCGGCTGCGGGAAACAGCAGCAGGATGGGATAGAGCAAGGCGGAGGTGAAGCTCATTCGCGATCGGGTCCCCGGACTCGGCCATGCCGACTTGTCCCCCTTAGGGCAAGAGCTTGAACCGTCGCTTAACTCCCGCCGCGCCCTTGCGATGGCACCGCGTCCCACTGCGAGGATGAAAGCGGCCCCGCGCTGTGCCATAGCGGCGCCATGGACACCGCCCCTCCCGCAAGCCCGTTCCTCGATGAAGCGGCCGCGCTGCTCGGCCCGCGCGGACTGACCACCGACCCCGAGCTGGTCGGCCCGTGGCTGACCGACTGGCGCGGGCGCTACTCCGGCAAGGCCTGTGCGCTCGCCTCCCCCGCCGACGCTGCCGAGCTTTCGGCGCTGGTGCGGCTCTGCGTCGACCACGGCGTTCCGATCGTCCCGCAGGGCGGCAACTCCGGCATGTCCGGCGGCGCCACGCCGGATGCCTCGGGAACCGCGCTGCTCCTCTCGCTGCGCCGCATGAACGCGATCCGCGCGATCGATGGGGAAGCAAGGCGGGTCACCTGCGAGGCCGGGGTGATCCTCCAGACCCTGCACGAGGCGGCGGCGGCGCACGACCTGCGGTTTCCGCTCACGCTGGGCGGCAAGGGCTCCGCCACGGTGGGCGGCCTCATCTCGACCAACGCCGGCGGCTCGCAGGTGCTGCGCCACGGTTCGATGCGGGCGCTGGTGCTGGGGCTGGAGGCGGTGCTGGCGGACGGGCAGATCTTCTCGCAACTGACGCCGCTAAAGAAGGATAACCGCGGCTTCGATTTGAAGCAGCTCCTCATCGGCTCGGAAGGCACGCTGGGCATCGTCACGGCCGCGACGCTGCGCCTGCTGCCGGCGGTGGCGGAGCGGGTGGTGATCTGGGCCGGAGTCAGCTCGCTGCACGCCGCACGGGCGCTCCTGCTCCATTGCGAGGGAATGGAGGGCGAAGCGCTGGAAGGCTTCGAGGTGATGCCCCAGGCCAGCATCGACGCGGTGCGCGAGCACCTGCCCACCGCCCGCCCCCCGCTCGCCGGCCGTCACCCCTGGCATGTCCTGGTCGAGGTGGTTTCGGACCGGAGCGGCGCCGAGACGCTGCGCGAGCGCTGCGAGACGATGATGGCAGCGGCCTTGGAGGCGGACCTCGTCGAGAACGCGGCGATGTCGGCCAGCGACGCGCAAGCCGAGGCGTTCTGGCTGATACGCGAGACGGTGCCCGCCGCCGAGCGCGCCCGCGGTCCCGCCGTGCAGCACGACATCTCGGTCCCGGTCGAGGCGATGCCGGCCTTCGTCGAGACCACCGCGCCGATGATCGAGGCCGAGTTCCCCGGCACCGAGGCGATCGCCTTCGGCCACCTGGGCGACGGCAACGTCCACTACCACGTGATCGCGCCGTCGGTCACCGACGGCCCCGGCTGGCAGGCACGCGACGGCAAGGCGATCAGCCGGCGGGTCCACGATCTCGTCACCGAATGGGGCGGGTCGATCTCCGCCGAGCACGGCATCGGCCAGCTCAAGCGCGACGAGCTGGCGCGGCTCGGGGACCCGGTGGCGCTGCATATGCTGCGCGCGGTCAAGCGGGCGCTGGACCCCGCCGGGTTGCTCAATCCCGGCAAGCTGGTCTGACGCCGCGACCGCTGCCGCCCTCCGGCTAGGCCGAATCGCCGCACGGCGGCGGGCGCGCTTGCGCGGCTGCGGTCCAGCCACTAAAGCGGGCGCCTTCCCAAGACTGCCCCATCCTCGCGGAGAGTAACGCAATGGCCAGCGCGCCTCAGAATCCAGCCCTGCCCCTGTTCTACAAGGACCTGATTCCGCTCAATTCGCAGCAGCATGCGAACTGGAAGACGCGCACCACCGACAAGGCGACCTGGCTGGCCGGCATCAATTCGGTGCCTCTCACCGTCGAGGAGTTCCCGCAGGCGCAGCGCTTCTACCCGATCATCTTCACCGCCGGCGAGAACCCGGTTCCGCTGGTGCTGATGGGCATGAACGAGGGCGCGAACGTCTTCGTCGAGGACGACGGCACGGTGAACTCCGCGGCCTACATCCCGGCCTATGCGCGCCGCTATCCCTTCATGCTCGCCAAGTTGCGCCCCGACGCGGACGAGCTGTCGCTGTGCGTCGACCCGACCAGTGACCTGGTCGGCGAGATCGAGGAAGGCGAGCCGCTGTTCGTCGACGGCGAGCCGAGCGAAGCCACGCGCAACATGCTCAAGTTCTGCGAGAACTTCGAAATGGCCGGCAGCAAGACCGCCAGCTTCATGGCCGAGCTTGAAAAGCACAAGCTGCTGATGGACGGCGAGCTCAACATCGACATCGGCACCGGCCAGCCCTTCACCTATCGGGGCTTCCAGATGGTCGACGAGAACAAGCTGCGCGAAGTGCGCGGCGACGTCCTGCGCCAGTGGAACCAGAGCGGCCTGCTGCCGCTGATCTATGCGCACCTCTTCTCGCTCGAACTGGTCCGCGACATCTTCAGCCGCCAGGCGACCCAGGGCAAGGTGCCGAACTTCACGCCGCCCCCCGCCTCGGTGAACGGCTGATTCACCTTTACGAGCGGCAGCTTATGACACTTTTGTCACAGTGTCGCTCGAATCGATGGGTGGTCAAAACTGAGCTCTGGACTTTCCACCATCGCTCTGCATCACGAATCGCTTGAATGTCGAACCGGGTAGGCCTATGTAAGCCCTACCCGGTCGGCGCTACCCTCATGGCCCGGTCGGGCTGGTGCACATCGTGCACCTCCTCCCTGAACCTTGGCCACCTCGCGCATCGCGCGAGGTGGTTTTTTCATGGCCCAGGCCAGTGCGCGGCTCACTCGGCGGCGAGCGGCCAGTCCCGGTTCGCCTCCTCGCCGCCCAGCTCCACGACCACCCCGGCAAGCCGCCGCACCAGCGCCGCGAGGTCCTCGATCATCGCCGCCATGCCCGGGCCGGGCTCGACCATGTCCGCGTCCAGGTAGCGGCTGCGATCGATCTCGACCTGCAGCGCGTGGACACCCTCGTCCGGAGCGGCGTGCCGCTCCAGCACGTAGCCGCCTGCATAAGGGCGATTGTGCGCCGCCTCGCGCCCGGTGCGCGCGAGGTGCGCAAAGGTGGCGGCGACGATGCTGCCATGGCAGGTGGCGCCGAAGCGGTCGCCGATGACCACCTGCGCGCCGGGGGTGCCCGGCCGGGGCGAGAGCGGCGGCATCGAATGAAGGTCGATCAGCAAAGCGGCGCCCCACCGCTCGCGCAGCCGCGCCAGCGCGCGATCCAGCGCCGCGTGGTAAGGCTCGTGGACGCCGGAGAGCCGCTCGCGCAAGTCCTGCGCCTGGAGTGGCCGCCGCCACAAGTCACCGGTGCCGGGCAGGCGCCGCGGGATCACGCCCAGCCCGCTGCGCACCCGGCGACTCGGCTCGGGCAGGCTGCCGGCCGGCCGCGCCGCGCGCGCGAACATCTCCCAGTCGACATCGTCGGGTGCGCGGTTGAGGTCGATCATCGCCCGCGGCGCCAGCGCCACCAGCAGCGCCGCGCCGGTCGCCCGCGCGACGCCTTGCGCCAGCCGGTCGACATAGCGGTCCTCCAGCCTCAGGGTCACGCCCTCCCCCTGCCGCAAGTCGGCCAGGAGCGGGCGCGGATAGGTGCGGCCGCCGTGCGGAGCGGCGATCAGCACGGGCAGCGCGGAAGGCGTGGAGGAGACGAGGGAGAAGGCTGGCAGACCCGGAGCGCCGGGAATCCACCCGCCCCGCTCCTCGTGCGAATCGTCCTCGCCGGATGGTTCGATCATGGCGCGAAGCTGTGCCTTTCGGTTCGTCGTGTCAAAGCGTCCCGTAACTGGTCAGCGCCAAAACGGGTCGAGAATTTTAACCCGTTCGCCTTTATGCCCGCGCCCCGGGAGGCTACGGACCTACGGACAGCCCGCCTCACCCAGGCAATAAGACCGTACGGAAAACTGGATACCCGCGATGATCCGCATCCTCCTCGCAGAAGACGACGACGCCATGCGCACCTACCTGGCGCGGGCACTGCAGAATGCGGGCTACAGCGTCGTCGCGGTGGACCGGGGCACCGCTGCGCTGCCCCATCTCGCGAATGACGAGTTCGATCTGCTGCTGTCCGACATCGTCATGCCGGAGATGGACGGCATCGAGCTCGCCCAGCGCTGCGCCGAGATCTCGCCCGCCACCAAAGTCATGTTCATCACCGGCTTCGCCGCCGTCTCCCTGCGCGCCAGTCGTGAGGCTCCGCATGCCAAGATCCTGTCCAAGCCCTTCCATTTGCGCGACATCGTGATGGAAGTGCAGCGCGTCTTCGGCCTGAGCGAACACGCCACGCTGTAAGTGAATTTTTTCTCCGCAAGGCGCTTGCATCGGAAAACAACCGAGGCTAGAGGGCCAGTCCTCCGGCGGGGACACCTGCCGGGGACGCTCGAGTGGAATGGGCGTATAGCTCAGTGGTAGAGCACTATGTTGACATCGTAGGGGTCGCAAGTTCAATCCTTGCTACGCCCACCATTCCAGAAGCCCCGCAAGTCTCAGGACTTAGCGGGGTTTTTCTTGGGAACGCAACGCCGCGATCTCGCCACCTGCGGCGCGAGTCTGGCGTGATAGATTGGGCGCAGAAGGACGCGCCTGACAGGATGCTGGCCGAGGAGTACCGGAGCGCTCGACGCCCCGGTCGGTCGCTCAAACAGAGATCACGTGTCCGCTGATCGGGTTGTCGGAAGCACCGCCCGGCTTTCACCCGAGCCGGCTGTCACCCCTGCTTCAACAGCGGCACTTGCTCGCGGCCGCGTGGCTGGTCCTCTCCAGGACGAAGACGGATTCGTATCCCGACGACCAGGCAGCGCGGGCGCTGGCGTTCAGGTACGGGTTGTCCGAAGGGCCGAGGCCGCCCTGCGCGGCCTTGACGCCCCAGGCATAAGCGCGGTGGTGCAGAGTCAATGCGAAACCTTGGATCGTGTTTTGCGCAGCGCAACGCAACCTGTGTTGCCATCGTTCCTCCTGAGCGGATCGGCCGACCTCCTGCCGCGGTGAACCGTTGGACAGAAAATCCGCCGTCAGCGGTTCTTCCACTCCGGAGCGCGCTTTTCCGCGAACGCCCGGGCGCCTTCGCGCGCGTCCTGCGATTCGAACACGCGCGCTACGTAGGGTGCCTGCAGCGCGTTCGCCTCCTCCGCTGGCCACAGCCAGGAATCCCGGACGATCCCCTTCGATGCTGCAACTGCGAGCGGGGCGTTGGCGGCGATCACTTGCGCGAGGTCGCGTGCGGCGTGGATCGCGGGTCCCTCGGTCACCCGGTTGACGAGACCGAGCTCCCGCGCCCTTCGCGCCCCGATCGGCTCGCCGGTCAGCGCCAGTTCCATCGCCAGTGGCCGCGGCAGCAATCGCGGCAGCTGGATCGCGCCTCCTCCCGCTGCGACGAGCCCACGCTTGACCTCGGGGATGCCGAAGCGGGCGTCCTCGTTCGCGACGATCAGGTCGCACGCGAGCGCGAGTTCGAACCCGCCGGCGAAGGCGGCGCCGTCGACCGCGGCGATGATGGGCTTGTTCGGCGTCCAGGTGCAGATGCCGCCGAAGCCGCCGCGCTCGTCGACCGGCAGCTCGCCGCGCAGGAAGCCCTTGAGGTCCATGCCGGCGCAGAAGGTCCCGCCGGCGCCGGTCAGGATCGCGCAGCGCAGATCGTCGTCCGCGTCGAGGCGATCCATCGCCCGACCGATCGCCTCGGCCGCCGCCCTGGTCATGGCATTGCGCTGCGCGGGACGGTTGATCGTCACCTCCAGCACGGCCCCGGCTGCGGCGACCAGCACCTCTTCTTCCATCACCTGCTCCTCTCCTGCGACAAGTGACAGGCTGGAGCGGCAGACCCGGCCTGTAAAGCCGCCACGCTGCCGTCCATGGCCTTGCCATGCCGCCCTGCCCTGCTAGAGACGGCGCAATTCTCACCCCAGGGGAGTGTTCCTAGAATGGCGAAGATCAAGGTTGCGAACCCCATCGTCGAGATGGACGGCGATGAAATGACGCGGATCATCTGGCAGTGGATCCGTGAGCGTCTCATTCTCCCCTACCTCGACGTCGACCTCAAGTACTACGACCTCTCGGTCGAGAAGCGCGACGAGACCGAGGACCAGATCACCGTCGACGCCGCGAACGCGACGAAGCAGTACGGCGTCGCCGTCAAGTGCGCCACGATCACCCCGGACGAGGCCCGCGTCGAGGAATTCAGCCTCAAGAAGATGTGGAAGTCGCCCAACGGCACGATCCGCAACATCCTGGGCGGCGTCGTCTTCCGCGAGCCGATCGTGATCTCGAACGTCCCCCGCCTGGTTCCGGGCTGGACCGACCCCATCGTCGTCGGCCGCCACGCCTTCGGCGACCAGTACCGCGCCACCGACACCCTGATCCCGGGCGCCGGCAAGCTGCGCCTGGTGTGGGACGGTGAGAACGGCGAGAAGATCGACCTCGACGTGTTCGACTTCCCGGCTCCGGGCGTCGCCATGGCGATGTACAACCTCGACGAGTCGATCCGCGACTTCGCGCGCGCCTCGTTCAACTACGGCCTCAACCTCGGCTGGCCGGTGTACCTGTCGACCAAGAACACCATCCTCAAGGCCTATGACGGGCGCTTCAAGGACCTGTTCCAGGAAGTCTTCGACAAGGAAGGCTTCGCCGAGAAGTTCAAGGCGGCCGGCATAACCTACGAGCACCGCCTGATCGACGACATGGTCGCCTCGGCGCTCAAGTGGTCGGGCAAGTTCGTCTGGGCCTGCAAGAACTACGACGGCGACGTGCAGTCGGACACCGTCGCGCAGGGCTTCGGCTCGCTGGGCCTGATGACCTCGGTCCTCATGGCGCCCGACGGCAAGACCGTGGAGGCCGAGGCCGCGCACGGCACCGTCACCCGCCACTACCGCCAGCACCAGCAGGGCAAGGCGACCTCGACCAACCCGATCGCCTCGATCTTCGCCTGGACCCAGGGCCTGACCTACCGCGGCAAGTTCGACGGCACGCCCGAAGTGGTGAAGTTCGCCGAGACGCTCGAGCGCATCTGCATCGAGACCGTCGAGAGCGGCAAGATGACCAAGGACCTCGCGCTGCTGATCGGCCCGGACCAGTCCTGGATGACCACCGAGCAGTTCTTCGAGGCCATCGTCCAGAACCTCGAAGCCGAGATGGCCAACTGGGCCTGACCATGGCCTAGAGGCTGAACAAGAGCCCGCCGCTCGCAAGAGCGGCGGGCTTTTTCTTGTTACCCCTCCACCCCCCGCTGCGCGGGCGGTCCCCCTCCCCATTCCTGCGGAACGGGGAGGATGGGCGCGGGCACTCCTCCCTGTCGCGAAGCGATGGGGAGGTGGCAGCGC